>CAWUOA010000337.1:0-4013 GCA_963923225.1 uncultured Planctomycetaceae bacterium | reverse complement strand
GGAGAGCGGAAGGCGAGGGCGAGGATCGTCCCGATGACCGTCACCTCCAGGAGCAGGCTCGACCCCAGGTCGCGGACGAGCTGGCGGACGTTTCGGGTCGAGACGACCGACATCCCCGCCAACTCGTAGCGCCAGCCGGGGCGAGTCGCCGCGAGGTCGGCGAGACCGTCGTCGATCCGCCCGTAGATTCCCTCGAGGGTCCGCGATCCCAGATCGCGCACCCGTGCCCGCACCACCGCCAGCCGTTCCTCGGGAGCCACCATGTCGGCGAAGTCGGCGGGGTCGAGTCGGAGGCGGGCGCGTCGGCCCAGCGTGCCGGCCACCGTGGCCAGCGACACGGCGCGGAGCTCGCCCCCGGCACGGTCGAGGACGTCGTGGACGGCGCCGATCCCGTCGATCACCGCCTCGTCGCGCCAGTCGAGGCCCGCCGGCCACGACACGAGCACGTCGGCGCCGAACGCCCCGCCGAACTCCCGATCGACGCGCTCGAGCGTCCGCGCCGCCGCCGCGTTCCTGGGCAGGGCGTCGGCGACCCGGTTGTCGGTGTCGAGGGAGGCGGCGGCGAGGGCCAACAGCGCCGTCGCGCCAAGCGCCGCGAGGGTGATCGGCACCGGCCGGCGGACCGAGAAGGCGGCCAGCGCCGCCGCCAGCCGGCCCGCCCGCCGCGAGGATCGCCCCAGGCCGCCGCCGTCGAACCCGGAGAGCGAGGCCAACAGCGGCGTGACGAGCGTCACCGCCGCGAAGCTCGCCACGGCGCCGGCCGCGGCGGCGATGCCGAAGGTCCGCACCGCGTCGATCCGCGCGGCGGCCAGCGACGCGAAGCCGATCGCGGTCACCAGGCTCGTCAGCCCGCAGGCCGGACCGACCCGGCGCAGCGCCGCCGACGAGGCGGCCACGGCCCCGACGCCGCGGCGCCTGCTGCGTCGCATGTCCTCGATGAAATGGATCGAGTCGCACGTCCCCACGACCAGCGCCAGCGAGGGGACGACGCTCGTGAGGATGTTGACGCGCGCGCCGCACAGGCCGAGCACCCCCATCGCCCACACCGCGCCGATCGCCGGGGGGACGCTGGCCACGAGCGTGGAGCGGAGGCTCCGCGCCACGGTCGCGGAGAGCGCCACGGCGAGGACGAGCCCGAGGGAGTTGAAGACGAGGATGTCGCGGCGGAGGGCGGCGGCGGCGTCGGCGCGGAGCACCGGCAGCCCGGTGATCGCCAGATCGAGGCCGTCTCCGCGCGCCGCGTCGAGCGTGCCGGCGATTCGGGCGAGGATCGGCCCGGCCTCCGTCGGCGCGTCCCGGCCGGGGGCGAGACGCACGAGCATCAGGGCGGCCGAGCCGTCGCCCGAGAGCAGGTGGCCGGCGACGAGCGGATGCTCGGCGGCCCGGCGGCCGGCCGCCTCGCAGGCGTCCTCGCCCAGCGGGCCGGCCGTCCGCGGGATCAGCGGAAGCAGCGCCCCCGCCGCCCCCTGGCGGCGGACGTCGAACATCGAACGCACCTCCTCGACGCCGTCGATGGCGGCGAGCGACGCGGCCAGGACGCGGAGCCGATCGAGCGGTCCGGGGCGGAACAGCGTCTCCCCGGCGGCCTCGGTCGACGCGAGCACGATGCAGTCGCGGTCGGGTGCGCCGAAGCGAGCCGCCACGGTGTCGATGGCGGCGAAGCGGTCGTCGCCGTCGCGGAGCAGCGCCCGCAGGTCGTCGTCGACGCGCAGCCGGGAGAGCCCGGCGGCGGCGAGGAGCGAGCAGGCGATCACCCCGAGGGTCAGGCCCCGGCGCCAGCGGACGGGGCCGACGACGGGGGCTCCTCCGACGTGCATGGCTCGCGGCCCTGGAGGAGATGGAGTTCTTCGGGGTCGACCACCCAGCCGCGGCAATTGCCCGCGCCGCACTGGCAGCGGATGGCGGCGTCGGCCGGCCAGCAGTAATCGATGAGGAGCTCCTCGCCCGGCTCGATGTCCCGGATCGTCTGCAGCCAGAGGCGGTCCTCGACGGCAGGGGCGGGGTCGTCCTCGTCGAACCAGTAGAAAAGCTCGCAGTTGGGGTCGCAACTGTGGTTGAGGAAGCGGAGCGGGGCCCCCGGCTCGAGGACCTTGCCGCTGGGGAGTTCCATGCAGTAGCTGGGGTCGGCGGGGTGCTCGTCGCAGACCTCGCCGAAGATCTCCCCCAGGACCATCCCCGACTTGAGGCGGCGGCGGGCGAACACGCCGGTCCCCACGAGCGACGGGCCGGTCTGGACGAGGGTGGCGAGGCGGTCGCGGTCGGCGCGACGGGACGACAGCGTGTCGTGGCTCATCCGGTGGCGGGCTCGGTGAAGTCGGTGGGGGGGAGAGGGGAAGCGCGAATCTATCCCTCCGCCGCCCGGGCCGTCAACACGCGGGGTGGCCGCGACGGCCCGCCGCCCGGCGGGTATCCTTTGACCCCGTGGCCGGAGAAGCGGGGCCTGGTCCGTCGGCTTCTCTCGGCCCGCGGGTCGGAGGGGCGGACGGACGGCGCCGCCGGTGAGGGCAACAGGGGAGGAGCCAGCCAAGCATGAACGCGAACCACGATCCCGACGAGCGTCCCTCGGCCCACGTTCACGTTCCCGGCCGCGGCGAGGGGACGATCCTCGGCCATCCGCCGGGGCTGTTCCTGCTGTTCCTCGTGGAGATGTGGGAGCGATTCAGCTACTACGGCATGCGCGGCTTGCTCGTCCTCTATCTCATCGCCGCCACCGACGCCGCCTTCAATCCGGGCCGCGGCTGGGCCAAGTCCGACGCGAGCACGCTCTACGGCTGGTACACGGGGCTCGCCTATCTGTTCCCGATCATCGGCGGGATCATCGCCGACAAGCTCATCGGAACCCACCGCTCGATGGTCATCGGCGGACTGCTCATCGCCATCGGCCACGTCGTCCTCGGCCTCTCCGGCCTCGGGAGCCTCGCGGAGAGCCATGCGGGGATGTCGGTATTCGTCGCCGGTTTGGCGATCATCGTCCTCGGCACCGGCCACTTCAAACCGAGCGTGTCGGTGATGGTGGGCCAGCTCTACAAGCAGGGCGACCCACGCCGCGACGGCGCCTTCACGATCTTCTACATGGGGATCAATCTCGGCGCGTTCCTCTGCGCCTTCGTCTGCGGCACGCTCGGCGAGAAGGTGGGGTGGCACTGGGGCTTCGGCGCCGCCGCCGTCGGCATGATCGCCGGGCTGCTCCTCTACATGGCGCTGCGGCCGAAGTATCTGGCCGACGTCGGCCTCCCCCCCGACGGCCGCGGCGCGTCGGCGCCGCTGTTCGTCCTGGCGAACCTCGCCCTCGGGGCGCTGTTCGGCCTGGCCTATCACCAGGGCTGGCTCGTCACCTTCCAGGGGCTGCTCACACCGGCCGTGGTCGCGCTGCTCGCCGCCGTGATCCTCGGGCTCGTGGTGTGGTTCGTCGCCATCCAGGAGCCCGACGACCGCGGGCCCACGGCGTCGATCTTCCTCTTCATGGCCTTCAACGTCTTCTTCTGGATGGCGTTCGAGCAGGCCGGATCCTCGATCAACGTCTTCACCGAGCAGAACACCAACCGCAACCTCCTCGGGATGGAGGTGCCGGCGACCTGGTTCCAGTCGGTGAACGCCGGGTTGATCTTCCTCCTCGCCCCGCTCTTCGCCGGGCTGTGGACGAAGCTCGGCAAGCGCGGGCTCGACCCGAGCCAGCCGATGAAGATCGCGCTGGGGCTGATTTTCCTCGGCGTCGGATACCTCTTCATGGTGTGGGCCGGCATGACCGCGGCCGGGGGCGCGAAAGCCTCGATGCTGCTCATCGTCTGTACCTACTTCTGGCACACCGTGGGCGAATTGTGCCTGTCGCCCACCGGGCTTTCGTACGTGACGAAGGTGGCGCCCAAGCGCTTCGTGTCGCTCCTGATGGGGGTGTGGCTGGTATCGAGCTTCGTGGCCAATCTCGCGGGTGGACAGATCGCCTCCCGGGTGGAAGCGGTCGAACGCGGTGAGATCACGCTTCCCTGGAAGTTCGGCGGGCAGGCCGACTACTT
>CAWUOA010000336.1:0-4034 GCA_963923225.1 uncultured Planctomycetaceae bacterium | reverse complement strand
GTCAACAAGTGGTGGATCTGCGACGAGGGCCGCTACGGCTGGCACCACCTCCACGCCGCCGATCGGATCCTCGCTCCCTCGCGTCTGGTCTCCGCGGGCGGTGATCGCGTTCCGGCCGAGTGGCACGACGTCGTCCCCGCGATCCGCCAGGAGCTCGCCGGCACCGGCCGCCTCGCGGTGGCCGTGTCGCCGATGCTCACGCTCGAGGAGGCGTGGATGCTCTGCGCCGTGGCCCGCTCGATCGATCCCCAGGCGGCCCTCCACGTCGGGCACGTCCCCACGGCGGGCACCGACGAGTCGTTCCCCGGCGGATTCACGATCCGCGCCGAGAAGTGCCCCAACCGGCGCGGCGTGGAGGCGGTCGTGGGCCTCTTCGGCGGTCAGCCGCGAGGCTGGGAGGACCTCCTCGCGAGCGTCGCCGCGGGCGAGGTCGACGCCGCCTGGGTCACCGGCGGCTATCCCGGCCCCTGGATCGACGAGGCCGCCGCGGCGCCGTTCGGCCGCCTCAAGGGCCTCGTCGTGCAGGATCTCTTCGACTCGCCCCTCTCGAAGCTCGCCACCTGGGTCCTCCCCGCCGCCGGCTTCGCCGAACGGGCCGGCACCTGGGTGAACGTGGCCTCGCGGGCGCAGTCGTTCGAGGCGGCGATCCGTCCCCCGGCGGGCGTGTGGCCCGAGGGGCGGCTGTACTGGAACATGCTCGGCCGCCGCGGCCTCTACGATCCTGCCAGTGTCCGCCGGCAGATCGCCGAATCCTCCTCGGCACTCTCGGTCCTCGGCGGCGACATCCCCGCCAACGGCGTCGATCTCCGCGTCGAACAACTCGCCGGCGGCTGACCCCGCCCACGGCCACCGGCGGCCGCCCGTCCTCCCCTGCCACCACCATGAACCTCCTCCCCTCACCCACCGTCCTCGCGGCACTCGTGAAGATCGGCCTGCTCGTCGGCGGGCTGATGACCGCGGCGGCGTACCTCGTGCTCCTCGAGCGCTGGATCGCCGCCTGGGTCCAGGACCGGCGCGGCCCCAACCGCGTCGGCATCCCGCTGACGAAGATCCGCCTCTTCGGCCTCGGCCAGCCGCTCGCCGACGGCCTGAAGATCATCCTCAAGGAGGACTTCACGCCGTCGCACGTCGACCGTGTCCTCTACAACGCCGCGCCGCTGGTGATCCTGGCGGCGTCGCTGGCGATCTTCGCCGCGATCCCCTTCGGCAGCGTCCTTCCGCCGCTGGGTATCCCCGGGCTCCCCGACCCGGTGCCGTTCCTCGTCGCTCCCGGCCTCGACGTCGGCGTGCTGTGGGTCTTCGCGCTGTCGAGCATCGCCGTCTACGGCGTGCTCCTCGGCGGCTGGGCGAGCAACAACAAGTACGGCTTCCTCGGCGGCCTCCGCTCGAGCGCCCAGCTCGTGGCCTACGAGATCCCGCTCGGCCTCGGGCTCCTCGGCGTGGTCCTCGCCTCCGGCAGCCTGCGGCTGGACGCCATCATGAACGCCCAGGCCGAGTCGGGCGTGTGGTACGCCTTCGCGCAGCCACTGGGCTTCATCGTGTTCCTCGTGGCGAGCTTCGCCGAGGCGGCCCGGCTGCCGTTCGACCTCCCGGAGGCGGAGCAGGAGCTCGTCGGCGGCTACCACACCGAATACTCGGGGATCAAGCTGCTGTTGTTCCTCGTGGCCGAGTTCCTCCACATGATCACGGCCTCGTTCCTGATCGTGATCCTGTTCCTCGGCGGCTGGCACCTGTGGGGCGTGACGGGGGCCTCGCAGGAGATCGGCTGGGTCCAGGCGCTGCTCCGCTTCGGCATCCTCTCCGCGAAGATTCTCGCGGTGATCGTGTTCTTCATGCTCGTCCGCTGGAGCTGGCCCCGCTTCCGCTTCGACCAGCTGATGAACCTGGCCTGGAAAGTGATGCTGCCGCTGGGCCTGGTGAACCTCGTCACCGTGGCGGTGGTCGAGGAATACCGCCCGGCGCTCGAACGAGCGCTCGGCGCGGGCCCGGCGTCGCTGGTCGCGGTGCTCCTCCCCTGGGCGGCGTGCCTGGCCGGTTGGATCGTCGCCGGCGCCCTGACCCCCTCCGGCACCGACAACACCCCGATCCTCACCCACGACCCGCTCGACGTGGAACGCGACTTGGCGAGCCTCGAAGAGCGCGACATCGCCGACCACGACGGCTCCACGACGGAACTGGCAGGCAGCCGATGAAATCGAACGACCCCGCGATCACCTGGCTCGAGGAGAAGCCGCTCGGACTCACCGAGAAGCTCTACCTCCCCCTCTTCCTCCAGGGGCTGGCGATCACCGCCCGGCACATGGTGAGCCGCAAGGTGACCGTCGACTATCCCGACGTGCGCCCCACGGTGGGCAATCCCCTCGTGTACCGCGGCGTCCACCGGCTCAACCGCGACGACGCGGGCCGGGTGAAGTGCGTCGCCTGCTTCCTCTGCGCGACCGCCTGCCCCGCGCACTGCATCGACATCGTGGCCACCGAGAGCCCGTGGCCCGACCGGGAGAAATACCCGGAGAGCTTCTCGATCGACGAGCTGCGCTGCATTTTCTGCGGAATGTGCGAGGAGGCCTGCCCGGTCGACGCCATCGAACTGACGAGCCTTCTCGATCTCACCGGCAAGAGTCGCGAGGAGATGGTGTTCGACAAGGAGAAGCTGCTGAGCGTCTACGACATGACCAAGGACGCCGAGCCGATGAAGTCGCGCACGCTCGCGGCCGAGGGAATGGCGACGTTCAACCACGCACCGGCGGCGGGAGGACACCACTGATGGACCCGGTCGCCTCCGTCGTCGCCCCGTCGGGCCTCCTCCTCGCGGGGAGCGTCGCCTCCCTGGCCGCGGCCCTCTGGCTGCTCCTCCCGAAGTCGACCGACACCGTCGCCTCGCGCCGGCTCGGAATGCTCCTGGGGGCACTCGCCCTGGTCGGCTTCGCCGCCACCGGCCGCACGCTCGGCTGCATGGGCGAGGACGCCGTCTTCGCCACGGTGTCGTGCGTGGCGCTCGTCTCGGGGATGGCCACCATCGCCACCCGCTCGCCGGTGTACGCGGCGATCTGGTTCGCCATGGCGCTGGCCGGCGTGTCGGGGGTGCTGCTCGTGCTCGGGGCCCAATTCCTGGGGGTGGCGACGATCGTCGTCTACGCAGGCGCCATCCTCGTGATGTTCCTCTTCGTGCTCATGCTCGCGCAGCCCGCCGGCACCGCCCCCTACGACCGTGTCTCGAACGAGCCGATGCTCGCGGCTTCGGCAGGCGCCGTCCTCCTGGGCCTGCTCACGCTCTCGATCGGCAGGCTCTCCGCGGCCGAGCCCCCCTCCTGCTGCCGGATGCCTTCGCGCACCGCGGCGCTCGCCGGCGACGCGGCGCCCGCCGACGGTGCCGTCGCCTCCACGGAGGCGGACGAGGTGGCCCGGCTCGGCGCCGAACTGTTCGGCCGCCATCTGTTCGCCGTGGAGGTCGCCGGGGTGCTGCTGCTGGTGGCCCTCGTGGGCGCCATCGCGGTCGTGTCGCGCGGGGAAGCCGTGGCCGATCACACCAGGGAGATCCGATGATCCCAGCCGCCCTGCTCACCAACGCCCTGCTCGTGGGAGCCGGCCTGTTCTGCCTCGGCCTCGTCGGGATCCTCACCCGGCGGAACCTGATCGTGATGTTCCTCTGCGCGGAACTGATGCTCCAGGGCGTGGCGGTGACGCTGGTGGCCTGGAGCCGCTACCACGGCGACCTGGGGGGGCAGGCCCTGGTCGTCTTCGTCCTCACCGTCGCCGCCTGCGAGGCGGCGGTGGCACTGGTCTTCGTCCTCCAGGCCTTCGCCCGCACCGGGCGTCTCGACGCCTCGGCCTGGCAGGCGCTGCGCGAGGCGAACCTCCCGCGCGTCATCGACCGGGAGCTCCCCGCCGGCGACACGCCGGCTCCCACCTGGCCGAGGCTCACGCCGGCGGGCGTCCGTCCGCGGGAGGACGCCTCGGCCCCCGAGGAGCGCGAGCACGTCTGAAAGGCGTCCCGCTTCTCCTTCCACCGCCCCTCACCCCTCCCCCATCCATGC
>CAWUOA010000335.1:0-4042 GCA_963923225.1 uncultured Planctomycetaceae bacterium | reverse complement strand
GGAAGCGGGGCGGATCGCTCGGCAGGAAGTGATCGGTCGGCGTCTGGCATGGCAGGTGCGGAGGGCGTGTCGGGGGGCGAGGCAGATTGTCGGCAGCCGTGCCTGCCGCCACAAGCGACCGGCGCGCGTGTCGCGTGAGGGGCCGGGTGGGGTAGCATGGCCGGGAATCGATTCCCCCCGTGGAGCCCGCCATGGCCAGTCTTCGTCGTGCGTTCGTCGGCAGCGTTCTCGTGATCGGTCTGGTCATGGCCGCCGGGAGCGGCCGGTGCGCCGCCGCCGACGCGTCGCGTCGCGTCCTCGTCTGCGGGCCGCGGACGGCGATTCTCGAGATCACCGACCCGGTCGCCGACGGCCGCGTCGAGTGGAGCCATCCGGCCAACACCCGCGAGGGGTGGGTCCTCCCCAACGGCAACGTGCTCCTGGCCCTGTCGCGCGGCGACGGCGGCCCCGGCGGCGCGGCGGTGGAGATCGCCCGCGGGAAGGATGGCGCGGCCGACCGGGAGGTGTGGCGCTACGACGGCACGCAGGAGGAGGTCAACAGCATCCAGAAGACGGCCGAGGGAACCTACGTCCTCACCGAGGCCGGCCCGAACCCGCGCCTCCTCGAGATCGGCGCCGACGGGAAAGTGAAGACGGAGTTTCCCCTGGGGTGCCAGAAGGCCAACGGCCACATGCAGACGCGGATGACGCGGAAGCAGGCCGACGGCACCTACCTCGCGCCCCACCTCTTCGACTTCGCCATCGTCCGCTACGACCGCTCGGGGAAGGAGCTCGCCCGCATCGGCACGCGCGACCCGGCGGCACCGGCTCTCAATACGTGGCCCTTCACCGCCATCACCCTCGCCGACGGTGGGATCCTCGCCGGGCTCACCAACGGCAACCGGGTGGTGGAGTTCGACCGCGACGGGAAGATCCGCTGGCAGATCGACACCTCCGAAGTGGACGGTGCCATCTCCGACGCCTGTGGCGTGCAGCGGCTCCCCTCCGGCAACACGATGATCGCCAGTTACCACGTCGGCGCGCATGGTGAGCGGCTGGTGGAGGTGTCGCCGGAGAAGAAGGTGGTGTGGGCCTGGCGGGCCGACGTGCCGGCCGTCCATCACTTCCAGGTGCTCTCGGTCGACGGCAAGGATCTCGTGGGACCGCCGCTCCGCTGAGGCGGACGCCCCTGGCACCGTTCCGGCGCCAGGATCGCGGGAATCGGGGCGGGCCCCCGTTTCCAGCCGGCCTGGGCAGCGCCGGCCGGGCCCAGGGGAGGTAAAATGACCCGGTGCGCCGAATTGCGACGGCGCGGGCGGGAGGGGAGCAGGCCGAGCCGTTCGGTGCCCCGACCCTGCCCGGGACCGGGGAGAGATTCACCGTGGCCTGCCTGCCCGTCCGCCCTGACGCCGCCAGTCCGCGCCGCGGTGCACTGTTGCTCCTGCCGGCGCTGCTCGCCTTCGCCTCGGCCGCGATCGCGGCGCCGACGGCGGAGGATGCGGAGTTCTTCGAGGCCAAGGTCCGCCCGCTCCTCCTCGAACACTGCGCGACCTGCCACACGCGGGCCGCGGGCGATCCGGAGGGGGATCTCTCCTTCGACACGCGGGCCGACGCCCTCGGCCACGACGGCCTGGCGGTGCCGGGCAAGCCCGCCGAGAGCCTGCTCGTGCAGGTGGTGCGGTACGACGGCAAGGTGCAGATGCCTCCCGACGGGAAGCTCCCGGCCGAGGCGATCGCCACCCTCGAGGAATGGGTGCGGCGCGGGCTCCCCTGGCCCGACGACGGCGCCGCCGCGGCCGCGGTCGGATTCGACATCGCCGTCCGCCGTGCCGACCACTGGTGCTGGCAGGCGCCGCACCGCGAAGCGCCTCCGGCAGTTCAGGCCGGCTCCTGGTGCCGCAGCGACATCGACCGCTTCGTGCTGGCCCGGCTCGAGGCGGCAGGCCTCGCCCCCGCCCCGGAGGCCCCGCGGGCGCGCCTCGTACGCCGAGCGACCGAATTGCTCACCGGTCTCCCGGCCGATCCGGCCGACGTCGAGCGCGTCGCGGCCGACCCCGATCCGCTCGCCTTCGAGAAGGAGGTCGACCGGCTCCTCGCCTCCCCCGCCTTCGGCGAGCGCTTCGCGCGGCACTGGCTCGACGTCGTCCGCTACGGCGAGACGCGCGGCCACGAGTTCGACTTTCCCATCCCCAACGCCTGGCGCTACCGCGACTGGGTCGTCGAAGCGATCAACGCCGACCTCCCCTGGGACCAGTTCGTCCGCGAGCAGATCGCCGGCGACCTGATCCCGTCGCCGCGCCACGACTCGAGCGGCGCCGACCGCTCCGTCGTCGGCACCGGCTTCTGGTACCTGGGGGAGGAGATCCACTCCCCGGTCGACATCGCCCAGGACTCCGCCGATCGCACCGACAACCGGGTCGACACCTTCGGCAAGGCCTTCCTCGGCCTGGCCCTGGGATGCGCCCGCTGCCACGACCACAAGTTCGACGCCATCTCCAAGGAGGACTACTACGCCATCGCCGGCACGCTCGTGTCGAGCAGCTACCGTCAGGTCCCCTTCGAGTCGCTCGCCGCCAACCGCGAGGTGGCGCGCCGGCTCGACGCCCACGACGGCACCGCCCGGTCGCGCGTCTGGCGGGACGTGGCGGCCCTGCTCGAGGGCCGGGCGCCGGTCGGGAACACCCAGGCGTCGACGGACCGGGCCGCCGCGACTCCGGCCCCCGCCGACCTCGACCGGCTCGCCGCGCGGCTGGCCGCGACGCTCCCGCCGCGCGAGGAGATTCTCGCCGCCCGCGGCCAGGCCCCGGCCGCCGACGAAGTGACGATCGCCGACTACGGCCACCCCGACGCCCCCACGCCGATCCTCGGCGACGGCTTCTCCTGGGGCCTCGCCGCGGTGGCGCCGGGCCGGCCGACGATCCTCCCCGGCGCCGACGGCCGCCCCGACCGCGTGGCGCTCGAGCCGGTGCAGGCAGCCCGCTTCGACGGGCTCTGGGCGGGGCTCGCCTCCAATGGCGAGCGGGAGGCGGGGGCGCTGGCGGGCGCCGACCGTGCCGGCCGCGTCCTCCGCACGCCGAAGCAGCGCATCCGGGGGGGCACCGTCTGGCACCGGGTGCGGGGCAACATGCAGATCTTCGTCTGCATCGACGGCCACGTCCTCGTCCTCGGGCCGCTCTACGGGGCCACCGTGCGAAACGTCGACACGCAGGGGCAGTGGCAGTGGATCCGCCACGATCTCGGCAGCGACCTCTCCTGGGACCGCGGCCACGTCGTGCACGTGGAGTACGTGCCGATCGCCGGGGCGGCGGAGGTCGCCGAAGTGGTCGCCTGTTCGAGCGAACCCAAGCGGCCCGATCCCTTCCTCCGCGACCTCGCCGGCCGGCTTCCCGAGGGGGCCGACGAAGGGGCGTTCGCCGCGGCCCTCACCCCGGCGCTTCGTGACATGGCGCGAGAGGCGCTCGCGGCGGCGGCCGGCGGTACGGGAACGGCCTCGCAGGCGGCGGCGCTCGAGCGGCTCCTCGCCGATCCGGCGCTGGACTGGCGCGCGGCGGGTTCCGCGGCGCTCGTCGCGGCGCTGCGGGAGGGGGAGCAGGCCCGCGGCGTGATCGGCGCGGGGGCGAGGCTCGCCTCGGCGATCGCGCCGGCGATCCTCGACGGCAACGGCCTCGAACAGGAGGTGCTTCTCAAGGGCTCGGCGGCCCGGCCCGCCGAGCCGGTGGCGCGGCGCTTCCTCGAGGCGATCGACGGCCGCGAACAGCCCCCCTGGCCGTCGCGCACCTCGGGCCGGCTCGAACTGGCCGAGCGCGTCCTCGATTCCGGCAATCCGCTCACGGCGCGCGTGGCGGTCAACCGCTTCTGGCACCATCTCTTCGGCCGCGGCCTCGTTCCCACTCCCGACAACTTCGGAAAGCTCGGCGAGGCGCCGGCCGATCCCTTCGCGCGGGCGCTCCTCGACACCCTCGCGCTCCGCTTCCGCGAGGAGGGATGGAGCGTGAAGCGGCTGGTGCGCGACATCGTCACGAGCTCCGTCTGGCGGATGGATTCCACCGCCTCCGCGGAGGCG
>CAWUOA010000334.1:0-4052 GCA_963923225.1 uncultured Planctomycetaceae bacterium | reverse complement strand
CGAGAATCCGTCGATCACCACCACCCGGTCGCTGTGCAGGGCAGGGGAGTGGAACGGCTCGTCGTAGCAGAAGCTGCGGTAGAGCTCGTCGCTGACGAGCGTCACGCCGGATCGCTCCGCGAGCAGGGCCAGCGCCCGCACGGTCTCGAGCGGCGCCACGAACCCGGTGGGATTGGACGGGGTGTTGAGGACGATGGCCCGGGTCCGGGGTCCGATCGCCGCGGCCACGGCGTCGACGTCGATGCGGAACGACGGCGACGTGTCGACCATCACGCACTTCCCGCCGAGGAATTCCACCAGCGGCCGGTACATCACGAACGCCGGCTCGAAGAGGATCACCTCGTCGCCCGGGTCGAGCAGCGTCATGAGCACCAGCACCAGCGCCCCGCTCGACCCGCTGGTCACGCACAGCTTCCGGCCGGGCTGGCCCGTTTCCTCCCGCGCCGCCGCCTCCAGACGCTCGCGCAGCTGCGGGATTCCCTGCGTCTGCGTGTAGCCGTTCTTTCCGGCGTCGAGCGCCTCCCTGGCGGCGGCGCAGGCCGCCGCCGCCATGGCGAAGTCGGGCTGGCCGATCGCCAGGTTGATCGGGTCGTCGAGCCTGGCCGCCAGGTCGAAGGCCTTGCGGATGCCCGAGGAATCGAAGGCACCGGCACGCTTGGCGATGCGGGTCCGGCGCGCGGGGGTGGATTCGGTCACGGAAGCTCGGTGGAAAGGAGGGTCGAAGCGGCGCCGCTCACTTGAAGAGCTTGGAAAGCTCCTCCTCGAGCTTCTCGCCGCGGACCTCCATCGAGATCACCTTGCCGTCGCGGCCGACGAGGATCACGGTGGGGATCCCGGTGATGCCGTAGTGGGTGGCCAGCGGGTGCTGCCAGCCCTCGCCCGCGGGCTCCTCGTAGAGGATCGTCCAGGGGATGTCCTTCTCGGTCAGGAAGCCCTCGAGCGCTTTGCGATCCTGGTCGAGGCTGATGCCGACCACCTCGAAGCCCTTGTCGTGGTACTTGTTCCAGGCGGCGAGGACGTTGGGCATCTCGGCGATGCAGGGGCCGCACCAGGTGGCCCAGAAGTCGACGAGCACCACCTTGCCGGCGAGCGTCTTCTGGTCGAAGGGGGTGCCGTCGAGGTTCGTGCCGGAGATCTCCATCTCGTTGCCGGGGAGCGAGAGCCGGCGGAGCATCCCCTCGAAGCTCTTCCCCAGGCCGTTGATCTGGGGATCCTTGCTGGCCGCGAACGACTTCCCGAAGCGCTCGTACGCCGAGACGGTCACCTCCCGGGCGCCGGGCATCTGCTCGATCGCGCCGGCGAGTTGCATCGCCAGGCCGGCGATGCGCGGGTCGTCGGGGTTCGCCTCGAGGAGACCCGCCACCTTGTCGACGAGCGCGGCGGCTCCTTCGACGCTCCCGGTGGCGAACACCTTGCGGGCCTCGCCGACCAGCGAGAGCTGCATGGCTTCGGCGGCCAGTTCCTTGTTCTCGGAGGTCGCCAGGGTGGCGGCGTACTCCGACGCCACGGTGGCCGCGTCGTCGTCGCCGAGCTGGCCGAGCATCGTCAGGCTCTCGAGCTTGAGCTTCGCCGCCTTGACGTAGAAGTCGTCGTCGATCTCGACCTGCCCGAGGACCTTGTCGGCGACCTTCACCGCGGTGCCGGCCACCTGCTTGAAGAAGGCCATCGCCTGCTCGCGCGACTTGGGGCGGAAGTTCGTGTTCCGCACCCCGTCGATGTAGGCCATCAGCTCCTCGGGGGTGCCGTCGGGGATCTCGCCGATCTCCGGCACCCCATCGACCGCCTTCGCCGCCTTGGGGTCGGCGATGTCGTCGATGGCCACCTGGGCACGGGCGACCCCGGCGACCGCCAGCAAGGCGGCGACGGCGCAGGACAGCGCCGGCAGGGCGCGACGCGAGCGGAGCGAAAGCGACGACATGGAATCCTCCCCGGGGATCGCCCCGCAGGGGGCGAAAAGTCTCGGACCAGTGGACGGCAGATCCGGATCGTACCGGCGCCGCCCCCCGGGGGGCAATTCCATGGCCCGCAGCGGCGGGTCAGTGCACGAGCGTGCGGAAGCGGACGAATCCCCCCTCGCCGGGCTTCAAGGTGGCCTTGAAGGTCCAGGAGATGACCGTCGAGCCGTCCTCGGCCTTCTCCGTGGAGACGGTCGCGGGGAGGTTCGAGGCGGGACTTCCGTCGATCACCTCGAGCCGGCCCGGAACGGCGTCGGCGAGGGTGATGTCGGTGAGCGGGCGGTCGCCCGAGTTGAGGAGGTAGATCGTGAAATCGAGCTCCTCCCCCGGTCGCACGGCGTCGGTTCCGGCACGCTTGCAGAGCGTCAGCTCGCAGCGGCCCGGCGACTCGAGCCTGAGCGTCGCCACGCCATGGTCGACCGCGAGGACGTCGGCCGCCTCGCCGTTGACGGTGACCTGGGCCCCGGAGACGCAGGTCCAGGCCATGGGTACGTCGATCTTCCGCGCGAGCCTCGGGGCCTCGACGTTCATGAAGCGCTCCACCGGCTGGTCGAGGGCGACGTTCACCGGGCCGTCGAAGGCTTCCTTCAGGTGCGGCGGCTGCGTCTTGTCGACCGCGAGCACGGGGATGCGGTCCTCGATGGCGATGCCCGGCTGGGTGCGGCGGGCGGCGAGCAGTTGGACCGGCTGCGTCTTGTCGCGGACCGCCTGGCCGGTGGCCTGCGCCTCGACGGGCGTGTCGAGGGCGACGCCGAGCGGGCCTGTCCGGACGGCGTCCTCGAAGGGACGGGTCACGAGGCGCACCGACGAGAAGCGGGGCGCGTAGACGCAGGTGCAATTGGAGGCGACGACGCAGGCCTCCGACTCCAGGCACTCCTCGGCCTCGGGCGCCCGATCGGGGCCCGCCGCCCGGTAGCGGGCGACCGTGTCGCCGGAGGTGACGTTCTCGAGGCGGGAGCGACCGCGGGCCACGGCCGGCTTGCCGTGGTCGCCGCCGTCGCACACCAGGCAGGGGCCGATCACCGGAATCGCCACGGTCGGCACGATCGGGCCGCTCTGACACGATTCGCAGCCTCCCCCCTGGCAAGGGCCGGGATGGCGGCGGCGGTGGAGCCGGCAGCGGGGTGACCCGCAGCCGCCGCCCGCGCGGCAGGCCGGGCCTTGGCACTCGCCGGCCATCGCCATCGGGGCGACGCCGCAGCGGCCGTCGGGGCAGCCGCCGGCGGGAATCGCGGACACCGGGAAGGCTGCATGTCCGGCCAGTTCGATGCGGGGCAGGGGGGCGAGCGGTGCCTCGAGGCCGGCCGGGCGGACCGACGGGGACTCTGCCGACGCGCCGTCCGAGGTCGTGTGGGCGACGGGCACGATCGTCGAATCGGGGCTCGAGTCGGCGACGCCGTCGTCCGCAGGGGCCGCGTCTGCCGCGACGCGCGCGGACACGGCCACCGGGGCGAGCGTCGCCACCGGCGCGGTCATCGAGCGGCAGGAGGCCAGGAACACGGCGCCGGTGGCGACCGCCAGCCAGCGGAGGACCTCGCCCGGGCGACGCTGCCTCATGGGACCACTCCGGGGGAGGGGAGGCGGTTGCCGAGGACGATCTCGGCGACGGGGCTGCCGAGCGTGCCGGCGACGTCGAGCGGATCGTCGCACGGCCGCACGTCGAACCAACTGCCGGCCGAGACGTCGGCGGTGTCGGGAGAGCAGTCCATGTAGACGACGCGGCGGACGTGGGCTCCTTCGACGGCGAGCACCAGATCCTCCTCGTCGAGGACGATCTCCACCGGGAAGCGGTGGTCGAGCCCCGGCGGCGTCGCCAGCCGGGCGAGGAGGCGGACGGTGGGATAGACCTCGAGCCCTTCGTAGCCGCGGATGCCGGCCACCCTGAGGCGGTAGGAACTCCCCACCAGCAGCGACGTCCGGAAGGGGGCGGCCGCAGGGGCCGACCAGCCCTCGAACGTCTCCACCGAGACGGTCATGCCCTTCGGGCCCCGGATCACCACCGGCTGGAGCGCGGCGTCGAGGGAGGATTCCGGACCGGGACCGGCCTGCGGGTGTCGTCGGGCGCCAATCGCTCCCGGCAAGGTGTTTCCAACTGTG
>CAWUOA010000333.1:0-4054 GCA_963923225.1 uncultured Planctomycetaceae bacterium | reverse complement strand
CGCTCCAGATAGCGTTTGGCATCGTCACCATCCCTTCCGGGTATCGTAACCAACCCGTCACAACTTCAGCCCCCACACCGGGCCGCGGGAGCGGTTGCGGGGGATGGGGCGGAGGCGTTCGAGGGTGGCGGCGGCGGGGGGCACCGTCACCGGCGTGAAGGTGCCGCCGTGCGCGGCGGCGATCGAGGCGAGGTTGCGGTTGAAGCCGTCCTGCCGGAAGAGCTTCCCCGGATCGGGCTGCAAGGTGCGTTTGTCGACGAGCGTGCCCTGGATTCCGAAGGTATGGACCGTCGCACCGCCGAAGTCGGCCTTGCCGAGCCGGTCGACGGTGGCGGCGACCAACTCGCCGTCGGAGAGGAGATAGACGCAGTCGGCGTCGAGGGTCGCGGCGAGACGCACGGCGTCGTCGATCCCCTGGCCGCCGCGGCACATCTCCACCGTGCCGAGCCAGGCCCGCAGCTTCTTCTTGTTCTCCGCGGTGGCGGGCTGGAGGCCGGCGGCCGGCTCGGGATGGAAGAGCGGATAGGCCGCGTCGCTCGAGAAGATCACGAAGAACGATTGGTCGGCCCTCAAGCCCTCGACCGCCCGCATGAGCTCTTCGAGGACGGCATGAAAACGGCCGTCGCGGTAGCTGCTCGAGTTGTCGCAGATGAAACAGACGCTCTTCCCCTGGCCGGCCCGGCCGAAGAACGTCGCCGCCGGCTTGCCACGGCCCGCCCGCGCTCCGCTCATCGCCCCCCGCTTGCCGCCGCCGATCGCGCCGGCCTCGACCGCCGGCTGGGCGATCGCTCCCGCGGCGATCTCGCCTGCGTCCGCCGCGGGAGTGTCCGTGGGCTCCGCCGTGCCGGCGGCCTCCTCGGCGGCGTCGGTGGCGAGGTCCTCGGCCATCGGCAACGGCTCGACGGCGAGCAAGTCCTCCAGCGGCCCGGGCTCCATCGTCTCCTCGAGCGGATCCGCGGACTCGGGCGCCTCCTCCGCCGCGATCTCGGCGATCGCCGTGTCGTCGAGGGCGAGCTCATGGAGACCGGCCTCGTCCAAGCCCGCCTCGGCCGTGTCGCCGAGCACGAGCGCCACCGCCATCGGCTTGGCGTCGGCGGCGATGAAGATCGAGCCCAGGAGCAGGAGCCCGACCAGATGCACGGCGATGCTCGCCACCAGCGGCCCCCCCAGACGCCCGAGCCCGCGCGACGCCAGCGACCTTCGCGGCATCGGCCGAGGGGGTCTGCGGGCCGGGGCCCGCGCCGTCGCGGGGCGCCCGCGCGACGGGGGTGAAAGAGGACGCTCCACAGGCACCCGCCCGCGCTCGGTCGCTCGGCCATGGGCGATGCCCATCGACGGGGATTTCGTGGCGTTCCCCTCCGGCCGCGCCGGCCTACGCGTGTCGCCGACGACACGGGCCGTCTCGGCCGCCAGGTCGGCCGCCGCCGCGGCGACGCTCGCCGTGCCATCGGAGCGGGAGTCGTCGATCGGAGCGGTCCGGCGCCTCTCCGACGTCAGCCGCGCCAGTTCCCCCGCCCGCTTGCCGATCTGCCGGCCGAGCTCGGCCAGTTCCTGGAGCACCGCCGCGATCCGCAGGTCGTCCCCATCCATCGCCGCGCCTCGTCTGGTCCGTGGGTGATCCGCCGTCGGTCCTCCGCCGACACGTCGCCCCTCCTGGCGCCGGCCACTATACGTCCGTTCATGCGCCAGTCAACCATTTCCAGGCTCGGACCCCCCGATCCCCTTCCCAGGCCGACCTGCGGACGAAAGTTGGCCCCCGGTGCGGTAGGCTCCCCCCCATGTCGGGCCCCCGCTCCAGCGCCGCGCACTATTCCGCCCCGCTCGCGGCGTTCCTCGCGGCGAGCGACGACGAGGTCTGCGCGCCGCTCGCCGGCCCGCACGGCTTCACGCTCACGCCCGAGCAGCTTTCGGCCTGGCGGCTGCAATTGCCGGTCCTCCGCGGGGCGCTTCTCGCGCTCGCCCCGCCCGCGGCCGGCCCGGCTCCCTGGATCTGCCTCGAGTTCGACATCCCGCGTCTCGGAAGGCGGGTCGACGCGGTCCTCGTCACGGCCGACGCCGTCGTGCCGATCGAGTTCAAGGTCGGTGCGAGGAAGTTCGAGCGGCCCGACGTCGAGCAGGCGTGGGACTACGGCCTCGACCTGAAGAACTTCCACGCCCCGAGCCACGCCGCGGCGATCTTCCCGATCCTCTGCGCGACCGAGGCGGGGGAGAGCCACGCGCGTGTGAAACCGCCGCACCGCGACGGCGTGCGGCCCCCCTTCTGCTGCGACGCCGCGGGCCTCGCCCGCGCGATCCGGCTGGTGCTCGACGCCGCGGGCCGCGCCTCCGCGCCCCTCGATCCGGCGGCCTGGAGCGAGGGGGCCTACTCGCCGACGCCGACGATCATCGAGGCGGCTCGCTCGCTCTATTCCCGCCACACCGTCCACGACATCACGCGCAGCGATTCGGGCGCCACGAACCTCGCCGCCACCGCCGCCTCGATCGAGCGCGTGATCGCCGACTCGAAGGCCCGGTCGCGGAAGGCGATCGTCTTCGTGACCGGCGTTCCCGGCGCCGGCAAGACGCTCGTCGGGCTCAACGTCGCCACGCGTCACGGCCATGAGGACGACGCCCTCCACGCGGTGTTCCTCTCGGGCAACGGGCCGCTGGTGTCGGTGCTGCGCGAGGCGCTCGCCCGCGACGACCACGCCCGGCGCCTGGAGAGCGAGCCGAAAACCAGGATCGGCGTGTCGCGAAACGCCGTGCGGGCCTTCATCCAGAACGTCCACCATTTTCGCGACGACGGACTCCGCCGGAAGGACGCGCCGCCGGTGGATCACGTCGTGGTCTTCGACGAGGCGCAGCGTGCCTGGGACGCGAAGCAACTCGCCGGCTTCATGAAGCGGAAGAAGGGGATCCCCGGCTTCACGCAGACCGAGCCGGACGTCCTCCTCTCCACCATGGATCGCCACCCCGACTGGGCGGTGGTGGTCTGCCTCGTGGGCGGCGGTCAGGAGATCAACACCGGCGAGGCGGGGATCGGGGCCTGGCTCGAGAGCGTTCGGACCCTGTTTTCCCACTGGGACGTCTGCATCTCGCCGAACCTCGTCGACTCCGAGTACGCGGCGGTGGAGGCGATCGACCGGCTCGTCCGCGAGCGACCGACACGGCCCCGCTTCGATCCGGCGCTCCATCTGGCGACGTCGATGCGCTCCTTCCGGGCGGAGAAGGTGTCGCGGTTCGTGAAGGCGTTGCTCGACGGCGACCTCGATGGCGGCCGCGACCTCTTCGCGTCGTTCAGGGAAAAGTATCCGATCGTCGTCACGCGTTCGCTGCGCGCGGCGCGGAAGTGGGTCCGCCGGCAGCGCCGCGGTTCGGAGCGGGCCGGGCTCGTGGCGTCGTCGTCGGCCCAGCGGCTCAAGCCCCATGCCATCGACATCCGGGTCAACGTGAATCCGGAGCACTGGTTTCTCGGGCCCCCGAACGATACGCGGAGCAGCTCGTATCTCGAGGACGCGGCGACCGAGTTCCAGGTGCAGGGCCTCGAACTCGACTGGGCGATCGTCACCTGGGACGCCGACCTGCGGCGCTCGGGCGCCGACTGGACCTACCACGGCTTCCGCGGCGCGGGGTGGACGGAGGTCAGGAAGCCCGAACGCCGGAAGTACCTGAAGAACGCCTACCGGGTGCTCCTCACCCGGGCCCGCCAGGGGATGGTGATCTTCATTCCGCCGGGAGCGAAGCGCGACCGCACCCGGAGCCCCGGCTTCTACGAAGGCACCTTCGAATACCTCTCGGCGATGGGCGTGCCGGAGGTGTGACGCGCCTCTCCCGGCGACGCGCTTCGGGCCGCCGTCACCCGTCGCCGACGCGCGCGAAGCGGGGCACGTCGCGGCCGTCGACGGAAACCGTCTCGGCGAACATCGCCGCGGGCCGCACCCACAGGCCGCGCTCGCCGTACTCGGCGCGGTAGACGACGAGCTCCTCCATCGTCTCGCTGTGGCGGGCCGTGCCGAGGACGGTGTAGTCGTTGCCCTTGTAGTGGCGGTAGCGGCCCGGGATGATCGGAGGCATC
>CAWUOA010000332.1:0-4056 GCA_963923225.1 uncultured Planctomycetaceae bacterium | reverse complement strand
CCTCACCAGATCCGGATCCGCTCCTTCGCCGGCTTCCAGAGGGCATCCCCCTCCTTCACCTCGAAGGCCTCGTAGAAGGCGTCGAGGTTCGAGACCGGGCCGTTGGCGCGGTAGCGCGAGGGGCTGTGGGGGTCGGTGAGGAGCCGGCGGACGAGCTCGTCCTCCCGGTACTTCCGCTGCCACACCCGGCTCCAGCCGACGAAGAACAGCTGGTTGCTCGTCCAGCCCTGCACCTTCTCCGGCTCCTTGCCGGCCTTCGCCAGCTGGAAGGCCTTGTAGGCCACGGCGAGGCCGGAGAGATCGGCGATGTTCTCGCCGAGCGTGAAGTCCCCCTTCAGCTTCCGCCCCGGGAGCGGCTCGTACGATGAATACTGCTCGACGAGGCGCTTGGTCAGCGCCTCGAAGGCCACCCGGTCGGCGTCGGTCCACCAGTTCTCGAGGTTGCCGGCGCCGTCGTAGCGGCTCCCCTGATCGTCGAAGGCGTGGCTGATCTCGTGGCCGATGACGCCGCCGATGCCGCCGTAGTTGAGCGCGTCGGGGGCGTCGACCGAGAAGAAGGGGGCCTGGAGGATCGCCGCCGGGAAGACGATCTCGTTGAGCGAGGGGTTGTAGTAGGCGTTCACCGTCTGCGGCGTCATCCCCCACTCCTCTCGGTCGACCGGCTTTGCGAGCTTGCCGACGTTACGGGCATGCTCGAACTTCCGCGACCGCATGACGTTGCCCACGAGGTCGTCCGGCTTCACCTCGAGGCCGTCGTAGGACCGCCACTTCTCGGGGTAGCCGATCTTCGTGGTGATCTTCGCGAGCTTCCCCTTGGCCTTGGCCTTGGTCGCCGGCGTCATCCACTCGAGCTCGTCGATGCTCGACCCGAAGGCGGCGAGGAGGTTCTTCACGAGCGCGTCCATGCGCGACTTCGCCTCGGGGGTGAAGTGCTCCTTCACGTAGAGCTTGCCGAGGACGTCCCCCAGGGCCCCGAAGTCGCCCGCCCCCTTGCCGCTGATCGCCTCCACCGAGCGCTTCCAGCGCGGCAGCTCCTCCTGGATTCCGGCGATCGCCCGGCCGTGGAAGTCGAAGTGGGCCTTCTCGAAATCGGGGGAGAGGTAGGCGGCGTACGCGTCGAGGAGCTTGAAGCGGAGCCAGGTCTTCCAGGTGGCGACGTCGATCGCGGGGAAGAGCCCGTCGAGCTTCTCGAAGTAGCTCGGCGTGGCCACGTTCACCTCGGCGATGCCGGGGGTGCCGGCGGCCTCGGCGAAGGCCCGCCAGGGGATGTGCGGCGTCTTGGCGGCGAACTCCGCCGCCTTGAACTTGTTGTAGGTCTTGATCGCGTCGCGGAGCTCGACCCGCGGCCACTGGATCTCGGCGAGCTTCTTCTCCACCTCGAGCACCGTCTCGCCCGGATGGGCCGTCTTGTCACCGACGAGCTTGGCGAGGGTGTCGACGTAGGCCACGAGCGCCTTGCGGGCCGCGGTCTCCTTCTCGCCATCCTTCAGGTAGTAGTCACGGTCGGGGAGCGTCGTGCCCCCCTGCACGACCGTCGTCAGGTGGCGCGTCGAATCCTTGTCGTCGATGGAGACGAAGTGGCCGATCGGCGAGCCGACGCCGAAGCTCCCGGCGGCGCCGAAGGCGTGGGCGATCTCCTCGTGATTCGAAATCCCGTCGATGCGGGCGAGGATCGGGTCGACCGGCGCGTGGCCGAGCTTGGCGAGCCGCTCGGTGTCCATGAACGCCCGGTGGAAGTCGCCCACCTTGCGGGCGTCGCTCCCGGCCGGGGCCTGCTCGGCGGCGGCCTTCTCCACGATCGTCCGGATCCGCTCGCGCGAGAGGTCGTCGAGCTTGATGAAGGCGCCGTAGTTGCTCTTGTCGGCCGGGATCGGCGTCTCTTTGAGCCAGGTGCCGTTGACGTACTCGTAGAGGTCGTTCTGCGGGCGGACCTTCGTGTCGAAGGCCGAGACGTCGACCGGCCCCCTCGCGGCGGGCGTCTGCGCGACGACCCCTCCGGCGCCGGCGGGCAGGAGCGACAGGCCGAGGACGAACGAGAACGACCGACGGACCATGGAGAAACTCCTCGCGGGGGTGCCTTCTGCGGATCGCCGGAAAGGTATCATGCCGGCGGGGGAGAAGGGGAGCGGCGCGGCTCCCGCCCCCGGCCGCCCGGAACATCCCGGGCCCTCGCCACCGGCCACGCGCCGCGGAGATTCGGCCCATGCGCGCGGCTCCCCTCGTCCCGGCTCTGGTGATCCTCGCCGCGGCGCTCGCCCTCCTCGACGCCACCGCCCAGGAGACGACGGCGAAAGCCAAGAAGGCCGCGCCCCCCGGCACGAGGCGCATCATCCCGCTGGTGGTGGTGGCACCGGGCGAGACGAAGACCGTGCTCTTCTCGGTCGAGTGCAGCGTCGGATTGACGCGCGGCGGCGGTCTGGCGGTGGCGGAGATGGTCAATGGCGAGCGGCCCGCCATGGGCCTGCCGCGAGAGAAGGACAAAACCTTCCGTCGTGCCGGCGTGACCGTCACCGTGCCCGACATGGACGAGGCGCCGAAGTTCGACAAGCAGGCCAGAGCCGGGGCGCTCGTGGCCCTGGCGGACGTGCGGGCGGTGTTCGAGGTCACCGTCACGGCCGACGCCGACGCCGAGCCGGTGGCGATCGACCTCCATCTCCTCGACGCCACCTGCTCCGGCCACTGCCACGCCGACTTCACCGTCGTGGTGGCGGCGCCCGCCGCGGAGGCTTCGCCATGACCGCTCCGTCGCGCCGAACGTTCCTCTCCTGCGTGGCCGCCACGGCGCTCGCCCCGGCCCGCGGCCGGGCCGACGACCCCCGCCCGGCGGTGACGCGTCCCCGGGCCACCGCCTTCGACGCGCGCGTCGAGCCCGCGTGGGAGGAGCGGCTCGCGATCACCTGTGGGCCGCCGGGCTCCGACATCGAGGGCTTCGGCTCACGGCCGATCCAGGCGGCGATCGACCTGGTCGCGGGGCAGGGGGGAGGCACGGTGCGCCTCGGCCCCGGCCGCCACGTGCTCCGCGCCGCGGTGCGCCTCCGCTCCGGCGTGCGCCTGGAGGGCTGCGGCGCCGACACGGTGATCACCAAGATCCCCTGCCATGATGGCGCGCTTGCCGAGGACTCGGACTGGTACGACCGCGAGATCACGCTCGCCCCCGGCCACGGCTTCCGCGTCGGCGACTCGATCTGCCTCCGTGCCACCAACCCCCACGACGGCGGCCCGCTCGTCTTCAAGCGTCTCCTCGTGGCCCGCTCCGGCGACCGCTTCAAGCTCGACCGCGCGCTTCGCGAGAACGTCTGGAGCTCGGGGAAGCCGCTGGTGCAGGCGCTCTTCCCGCTCCTCTGGGGCGAGGAGATCGAGGGCTTCGCCGTGGAGAACCTCCACCTCGACGGCGACCGCGCGCAGAACCCCGAGCTCGACGGCAACCATGCCGGCTGCATCTTCCTCCAGGACTGCCGCGACGTGGCGATCCGCGGCGTCGAGGCGCGGAACAACCACGGCGACGGGATCAGCTTCCAGATCTGCCACGACGTCGCGGTCGAGGGCTGCACGAGCCGCGACCACTCCGGGCTCGGCCTCCATCCCGGCTCCGGATCGCAGCGGCCGCTCTTGCGCGGCAACACCCTCACGGGGAACGCCATCGGCATCTTCTTCTGCTGGGGGGTGAAGTTCGGCCTCGCCGAGGAGAACGACTGCACCGGCAACGCCGTCGGCATCTCCATCGGCCACCGCGACACCGACAACCTCGTCCGCAGAAACCGCGTCTCGGGGAGCACGACCACGGGCCTCCTCTTCCGGCCGGAGCGCGGTGCCTCCTTCTGCGGCCACCGCAACCGGATCGAGGAGAACCACTTCGCCGACAACGGCGGCGAGGAGGCGGCGGTGATCGACGTCCAGGGGGGCACCGAGGAGGTGGCGATCGTGGGCAACACGATCACCGAATCACGCGGGGCCGCGCGGCGCTCGGGCATCCGCCTCGGTGCCGAGACCAAGCACATCCGCCTCGACGGCAACCGGATCACCGGCGTCGCCACGGCCGTCGAACGGCTCTCGTGA
>CAWUOA010000331.1:0-4076 GCA_963923225.1 uncultured Planctomycetaceae bacterium | reverse complement strand
TCCCTGCCTTGAAGCCGCCCCGCGGCCGTTCGTAGAATCGCTGCTTTCCCCGCGTGGCACGGGGACGACCGCCGACACGCCCGCTTCGAAGGGTGCCTGAGCCCGATGGCCGACGACCACTACCAGACCCTCGGCGTGCCGCGTACGGCGTCCGCCGAGGACATCCGCAAGGCCTACCGGGAACTGGCTCGGAAATACCACCCCGACCTCCATCCCGACGACGCGGCGGCCAAGGAGAAGTTCAAGAAGGTCCAGACCGCCTTCGACACCCTCAACGACGCCAGCAAGCGGGAGATGTACGACCGCTACGGCAGCGCTTTCGAGGGCGTGGGGGGCGGCGGCCCGCGCGGCGGATGGGGAGGCGGACGCAGTCCCTTCGGAGGCGGGGGGGGCGGCGGCGCTCCCTTCGGCGGCGGCGACATCGATCTGGAGAGCCTCTTCGGCGGCGCCGGCGGCGGATTCGCCGACCTCTTCGGCGGCGGCGCGCGGAAGAAGGCCACCGGCAAGCGCCGCGCGCCCCAGCAGGAGCCGGGGGACGACATCTCCGCCCGCATCGAGATTCCCTTCCGGCTGGCGATCGACGGCGGCAAGACCGACGTCCTGGTGGATCGCGACGGCCAGACCGAGACGATCAGCGTCACGATCCCGCAGGGCGTGCCAGACGGTGCCCGGATGCGCCTCCGCGGCCAGGGGGGCCCCGGGAGCGGCGGCGGGCCGGCGGGTGACCTCCTCCTCGAGGTGGCGATCGATCCCCACCCCGTCTACCGGCGCGACGGCGACACCCTCGAACTCTCGCTGCCGGTGTCGCTCTCGGAGGCGATCCAGGGGGCGAAGGTCGACGTGCCCACGCCGTGGGGCACGATCGCGCTGCGCATCCCGCCGATGACCAGCGCCGGTCGCAAGCTCCGCGCCGCCGGCATGGGGGTGCGCCATGCCAACGGCGCCAAGGGGGACCTCATCGCCGAGGTGCAGGTCGTCCTCCCTGGAAAGACCGGTGACGCCGCCAAGGACGCCCTCCTGGCCGCCGCGAAGGAGGCGGAGAAGGACGCCGCCGATCCGCGTGCGGGCCTGACGTGGTGACCCCCGGCGACCGCCGCTTCCCGAAGGACGCGCGACTGCTTTCGCCCGCGGACTTCGACCGCGTCTACCGCCATCGACGCAGCGCCGCCGACGGCGCCCTCGTCATGTACGGTTGCCCGGCCGCGTCGGTGGGGGAGAGCCCCGGGCCCGATCCCGCGCCTGTCCGCATCGGGCTCTCGGTGTCGCGGCGCGTGGGGAACGCCGTGGTGAGGAACCGCTGGAAGCGGCGGCTCCGCGAGGCGTTCCGGGTGGTGCGGAGCCGGATGCCCGCCGGGCAGGACTTCATCGTCGTCGTGCGGCCGGCCCGCGTGCCGCGGGGCGAGGAGGGGGCCGATCGGATCGAGGGGGCGTTGCTCGCGCTCGCCCGTCGCATCGTCGCCCGTCCCGGTTACGCCGAGGCGTCTCCATCCGCGGGGCGACCGGCGCCACGGCGACGTTGACCTCCGGCCGCCTTTGAGGACACGACATGTCCGACGCACCCGAGCCCCGTCGACCGGCCACCACCTTCGCGGCCCTCGCGCGGGCGGTCGACCGGGCCGCATCGGCGGTGATCGTCGGCTGCGTCCGCGGCTATCAGCGATTCCTCAGTCCGCTTCTCGGCAGGAATTGCCGTTATCAGCCGACCTGCAGCGCCTACTTTCTCGGTGCCGTGGAGAAACATGGCGCCTTCCGCGGCTCGCTCCGCGGCGTGCTGCGCATCTGCCGCTGCCATCCCTGGAGCCGAGGCGGCTTCGACCCGCCGTGACCGGTTCGCCCCTCAGGACCGCTCGCCGAGGAGCCGGGCCACGACGCCGCGGTTGGCGGCGGGGAAGTCGAGGCGGGCGAGGTCGGCCAGCGGCAGCCAGGTGAACGGCGCCGCCGGGGGCGTGTCGGCGACGACCCGGCAGCGGTAGAAGAGGATCTCCGTCGCTCCCCTGCTCGACGCGACCGTCTCGCGGCCGAGCAGGTCCTCCGCGGCGACCGGGACCGCGGCCTCCTCGAGGCACTCGCGCTCGGCCGCCGCGGCGGGCGACTCGCCCGTCTCCACCAGTCCCCCCGGGAACTCGTCACGGCCGGGCTGGTCGGCCGCGGACGGCGACCGCCTGCCGACGAGCACCCGGCCGCCGTCGAGCACCACCGCCACGGCCACCGTGACGCACCGCTCGGCGCTCACGCCTCGGGCTGCTTGACGAGCTCGAGGAGCCGGCCCGGCGAGCCCATGATGTTGTAGCCGGCGTCGACGTGGAGGATCTCGCCGGTGATGCCCAGCGACTCGCGCGACAGGAGCCAGGCTCCGGCCTTGCCCACCTCCTCGTGGGTGATGTTGCGCCCCATCGGCGACATGTGCTGGTAGAGGCCGAGCATGTCCTCGACGCCGGCGCCGCGGCCGGCGAGCGTGCGCAAGGGGCCCGCGCTCACGGCGTTGACGCGGACTCCGGCCGGGCCGAGATCGTAGGCCATGTACTTCACGCAGGCGTCGAGGGTCGCCTTGCAGACGCCCATGATGTTGTAGCCGGGGACGACTTTCTCGCCGCCGAAGTAGGTGAGGGTGAGGATCGAGGCGTCGCTCGAGAGGATGCCGCGGGCGAGCCGCCCCACCGCCAGGAGGCTGTAGGCGCTGGTCTCCATCGCCGTGCGGAAGCCCTCGCGGGAGCAGTTGGTGGTCTCCCCCTTGAGGTCCTCCATGGGGGCGTAGGCGATGGAGTGGACGAGGAAGTCGATCGTGCCGAACTCCTCCTTGGCACGCTGCATGACCGCGGCGATCTGCTCGTCGCTGCCGGCGTCCATGGGGACGAGGAACTTGGCGCCGGGCTCGGAGTCGGTGAGCTGGGAGACGCGGCGGCGGTTGCGCTGCCGTTCGTCGTCGGGCCGGTCGGGGAGGTGGGAGAATCCGATCTGGCCCCCTTCGGCGAGGATCTCCTTGGCGATCGCCCAGGCGATCGAGTGGTCGTTGGCGACGCCGAGCACGAGACCCTTGAGACCGTCGAACCTGCCCATCGGCTCCATCCTCCGCGTGCGGAATGGCGAACCCGTCACGGCCCTTCGATGGCCGGCGGGGGAAAGCGCGGAATGTAGCCGCTTCCGGCCAATCCCCACAACGCCGGGCGGACGGGCCGCCTCCCCCCGGTCGCCGGCCGGGGCTCACGGACACCCGTCCTGCGTGACGAACGTCCTCCGGGCCGGCCACTTGTCCTTCGCCGCCCGCCTGGGTACAAAGCCGTTTCCGCCCCGTTAGCTCAACTGGTCAGAGCATCTGACTCTTAATCAGAGGGTTCTAGGTTCGAGTCCTAGACGGGGCACTCGGGTTTCACCCGGGAAAAACGCAGAAAAAGGCCTCGGCGACGGGGCCTTTTTCATGCGCCCGGCGAAGCCCGCGGGGGGGCGGTGCAGGCCCGCCGTCGCGACGGGGCCAGCCGGGAGCAACCATGAGCCACGATGGTTCCGCGACTGACGACGCGGCCCGGATCGACGTCCGGGCCTTCAACCGCGCCGCGTGGGACGCGGAGGTGGCGCGCGGGAACCGCTGGACGCTGCCGGTCGACGCCGCCACCGTGGCCCGGGCCCGGCAGGGGGATTGGTCGGTCGTGCTCACGCCGGCGAGGCCCGTGCCGAGGGAGTGGTTCGGGGAGCTCGCGGGGGCTCGTGTCCTGGCGCTCGCCTCCGGCGGCGGCCAGCAGGGGCCGATCCTCGCCGCGGCCGGCGCGCGAGTGACGGTGTACGACAATTCGCCGGCGCAGCTCGGCCGCGACCGCGAGGTGGCGACGCGCGAGGGGCTCGCGATCGAGACCATCGAGGGGGACATGCGCGACCTGGGCGCGCTTGCCGACGGCGCGTACGACCTCGTCTTCATGCCCTGCTCCCATTCCTTCGTGCCCGATGTCCGTCCGGTGTGGGGGGAGTGCTTCCGCGTGCTGCGGCCAGGCGGGGCGCTGCTGGCGGGGCTGGTGCAGACGTTCGCGCTGTGCACCGACGAGGAGGCGGAGCGGAAGGGTGAGATCCGTCTCGTTCATCGATCG
>CAWUOA010000330.1:0-4098 GCA_963923225.1 uncultured Planctomycetaceae bacterium | reverse complement strand
GGCCACGGCCGACGACGCGCGGCTCGCGGCGTTCTTCCGCGATCACCTCGACCGATCCTTCCGACTCCGGCCGCTCGAGGCGAGCTCCCTCGGGGACCACCGCTTCGACGCGCTGCTCGACGACATCTCGCCCGAGGCCCGGGCGAAATGGGTGGAGGAGTGGCGGGGGAGGCTCCTGGCCCTCGAACAGGGCTTCTCGGGGGCCGATCTCTCCCTCGACGGCCGGATCGACTTCGAGATCCTCCGCGACGACCTCGTCCGCAGCCTGTGGCTCGCCGAGAACGAGCGGCCCTACGAGCAGGACGCCCGCGTCTACGGCGGCTACACCACCGATAGCGTCTTCTCGCTCCTCACGCAGTCGACGCTGCCGAAGGAGGAGAATCTCGCCAATGCCATCGCGCGGATGGGTGAGGTGCCGAAGATCGTCGAGGCGGCGAGGGCGTCGCTCGTCGACCCGGTCCCCACGATGCTCGACACCGCGATCGCCCAGAACCGGGGCTCGATCGCCTTCTACTCCAAGGACCTCTTCGCGCTCGTCGGCGAGTCGCCGCAGCTGCCGGCCCTCCGGGAGGCGGCGGCGCCGGTGGTGGCGGCGCTCGAGCGGCACCAGGAGTATCTGGAGAAGGAGCTCAAGCCCCGGGCCCGCGGCGAATGGCGGCTGGGGAAGGAGAAGTTCTCCCGCAAGCTCGAGCTCGTCCTCGACATGGGCTGGGACGCCGAACGCGTGGTGGCCGAGGCCCGTTCGGAGTTCGATCGGGTCCACCGCGATCTGGTCGCCGTCTCCCGGCAGCTCTGGCACCGGCATTTCCCGGGAAAGCCGCTCCCGCCGGAGGACGACGCCGGCAAGCGCGAGCTCGTGCGTCTGGTGATCGGCGCGGTGAACCGCGACCATGGCGCCCCCGAGACGCTCGTCGGCGACATCCGCGAGACGGTGGCTGGGCTCAAGGCCTTCATCCGCTCGGCCGACATCGTCGGCCTCCCCGATCCCGACCGCTGCCGGGTCCTCGAGATGCCGGAGTTCCGCCGCGGCAATTCCGCCGCCTACCTCGAGAACGCCCTGCCGCTCGATCCTGACGGTCCGAGCACCTACGCCATCAGCCCGCCGCCGGCGGGGTGGGACGAGCGCCGCCGGGAGAGCTTCCTCGAGGAATACAACCGGCAGATGCTCCGGATCCTCACGATCCACGAGGCCTATCCGGGCCACTACGTGCAGCTCGAATGGTCGAACCGCTGCCCGTCGCTGGTCCGCCGCATCCTCCAGTCGGGCACGTACATCGAGGGCTGGGCGGTGTACACCGAGCAGATGATGCTCGACCAGGGCTACGGCGGCGGCGACCCGGCCCTGCGGCTGATGCAGCTCAAGTTCTATCTGCGCGCCGTCTGCAACGCCCTGCTCGACCATGGCATGCACTGCGAGGACTGGAGCGACGAGAAGGCCCTCGCGTTCCTCGTCAACGACGCCTTCCAGACCGAGGGGGAGGCGCGGCCGAAGATCGTCCGTGCCAAGCAGAGCTCGGTGCAGCTCTCCACCTACTTCGCCGGCCGCACCGCCCATCATCGGCTCCGCCAGGAGATCCAGCGCGAGCAGGGGGATGCCTTCGACCTGGGGCGGTACCACGAAGCGGTGCTCTCCTGCGGGTCGGTGCCGGTGAAACACCTGCCGACGCTCGTGCGCGAGCGCCTCTCGCGGCCACGCTGACCGGCCCGGGGCGGGTGTGGCATACTCGTGGCTTCCGGCTTTGGTTCCGCCGTCGTGCGTCACATCGGGGGCCTGTCCGTGACCGCCATCCTGCGCCGCTGCTTCTTCTGTCTCGTCCTCGCCGCCGCGATCGTGTCGGGGGGCCGCGGTCGATCCGCCGAGATCGTGCCCGCCCGCGAGCTCTTCCGCCGGGACAACCTCGTCGCCTGGTGCATCGTCCCCTTCGACGACCAGCCGCGGAGCCCGGCCGAACGGGCGGCGATGCTGCGGAAGCTCGGCCTGGTGAAGTACGCCTACGACTACCGGGCGGAGCACGTTCCGCAGTTCGACGAGGAGATGCGGGCCATCCAGGCCAAGGGGATCGACCTCGTCGGCTGGTGGTTCCCGGGCGAGCTCAACGACGAGGCACGCCACATCCTCGCGGTCCTCGAGCGTCACGGCATTCGCACGAGCCTGTGGGTCACCGGCGGCGGCGGGCCGACGGCGACTCCAGAGGAGCAGCAGGCCCGCGTGGCGGCGGAGGCGGCCCGGCTCCGCCCGATCGCCGAAGCGGCGGCGGCGATCGGCTGCTCGGTGGGGCTCTACAACCACGGCGGCTGGTTCGGTGAGCCGGAGAACCAGATCGCGATCATCGAGTCACTCGCCCGGGGCGACGCGCCGGTGACGAACGTCGGCATCGTCTACAACCTCCACCACGGCCACGCCCACCTCGACCGCTTCCGCGACCTGGTCGCGAAGATGAAGCCCTGGCTCCAGGTGCTCGATCTCAACGGCAGCTTCACCGACGGCGAGGCCCGCGGCCTGAAGATCGCCCCCATCGGCACCGGCGACCGTGACCTGGAGCTCCTGCGGATCGTGCAGGAGAGTGGCTTCGCCGGACCGTTCGGGATTCTCAACCACACCCAGCTCGACGCCGAGGATCGTCTCGCCGACAACCTCGCCGGCCTGGAGTGGGCGGCGCGCGTCCTCGACGGCGCGGAGGCGGGCCCTTACCCGAAGCTCAAGACCTGGGAGACCCCGGCGGGCGTGGCTCCGCCGGCCGCGCCGCCGGCGCACGCGCCGGGGGCCGATGCCGAAGGCGCCGCCGCCCCGCGCGTGCCGGCGCACGATCCGGCGCTCGTCGCCGCCACCGCCGCCGCCGCACGGTCCCCCGAGGCGAGCGCCGCCCGTGGGGCCCGCGTCTTCACACGCCACACCCTCGCCTGCCTCTCCTGCCACAAGATCGGCGAGCATGGCGGGGCCATCGGGCCGGCGCTGTCGCGCGTCGGCGCCGAGCGGACGGCCGAGCAACTCGCCGAGTCGATCCTCTGGCCGCAGCACGCGGTGCTCCCCGAGTGGCGCACCGTGACGGTCGTCACCGCCGACGGCACGAGCCGGCGCGGCTACCGCGAGGCCTCGGAGGAGGGGAAAATCCTCCTCCGCGATCCGGCCACCGGCGCCAAGGAGCTCCATTCGATCGCCGATCTCGAAGGGGTGGAGGAGAGCGGGAGCATGATGCCCGACGGGCTCGGCCACGGCCTCCACACGGATGACCGCCGCGATCTCGTCCGCTTCCTCGCCGATCTCGGCCGGCACGACGACCTCCCGGCGACGGCGGTGGCGGCCCTGCTCGCCGCGGCCCATCCCACGAAGCCGGCCCCCTTCGCCCCCGCGCGCGAGCCGCTCGACACGGTGGCGTTCCCCGATTGGCAGGAGCGCGTCAACCGCGACCGGCAGTACGACTTCTACGCCAAGGAAGCCCGCTGGTTCCGCGAGGTCTGCCCGACCCCGCAACTCCTCCCGCAGTATCCGGGCCTCGACGGCGGCGCGCAGGGGCACTGGGGCAATCAGAACGAGGAGTCGTGGCGCGACGGCCGCTGGAACGACACGGCGCTGTCGAGCGTGCAGTGCGGCGTGCTCCACGCGGCGGGGAAGCAGATCGTCCGTGCGGTGTGCGTGCGTTTGGAGGGGGGGCTCCACGTCTGCTTCGATCCCGATTCGCTCACCTATCCAGTCGCCTGGACCGGGGGCTTCCTCAAGTTCTCCGACACGCGCTACGGCTTCCTCGGCGGGCTCGTGCCGGGAGGGCCGGAAGTCGCCGTGACGCCGTCGGCGCCGCCGCCCGGAAGACCCGAGTACGAGGGCTTCGTTCGGTCCGGTGACAGGGTCGGCTTCCTGTGGAGCGTCGACGGCGTGCGGATGCTCGACGTGCCGACGGCGAAGGAGGGCCGCTTCGAACGCATCCTCGCGCCCCTCGACTCCCACCCGCTGAAGGACCTGCTCGCCGGCGGCCCGGCCCGCTTTCCCGAATCGATCGAGACTCGCGTCGTGCGCGGCACGCAGGCGCCGTATGCGGTCGACCGGATCGAACTGCCGCGCGACAACCCCTGGAAGGCGCTCCTCTACTGCGGCGACCACGA
>CAWUOA010000329.1:0-4101 GCA_963923225.1 uncultured Planctomycetaceae bacterium | reverse complement strand
GTCGAGATCGTGGTGGTGGAGGGGGCGGGGGGACTCTTCTCCCCTCTGTCGCTCCGGATGCTCAATGCCGATCTCGCACACCGCCTCGGCTTTCCGGTGATCGTCGTCGATGGGGGCCGGCTCGGCTGCGTGGGGCGGGTGCTCGCCGCCGCGATCGCGGCGCGCGCAAGCGGCCTCGACGTGGCGGCGGTGGTCGTCTCGCAGACCGAGGCCGACGACGGCTTGTCCGCCGACGACCCGACCTCACCCGCACGGATCGCCGCGGACGGCGCCGACGAGATCCGCCGCCGGCTCCCCGGGATCCCGGTGGCGCTGCTCGCGCACGGCGCCACGGAAACCCTTCCCGCGCTCGATGGGATGGCCCTGGCTACACGCCGCTCGAGCGGCCGACCGTGATCGAGACGCTCGTCCGCCACTCCCCCGCCGCGTCCGGCTCGACGATCCAGTGGGGCATCACCGCCACCGATTGGTGGACCCCCTCGAAGCCCCCTTCCGACTGGCTCACGGTGCGGATCGGGAAGGCCCACGTCCCCGCCGCGGGCGTGTCGTGCACCACGACACGGGCGTCGATGCCGAGCCAGCCGTCGACCAGACGCAGGAATCCACAGCCGGGGAGATCGAGGCGGGTGCCCAGATCGCCGAGATCGCGGCCCTCCTCGTCGAGGAACCGGCGGCCCTCCGCGGCGGCGGGCATGCCGGCGAAGTTCAGCTCCACCGCGAGGTGCTGGCGGAAACCGGGCGGCAATCCCTCGAGCCGGTAGTCGACGTCGATCGTGCCGCCGCCGACGCGGAGCGTCGCCAGTTTGCGGAGCGTGAAGGGGATCCCCCAGGCGTTGCCCGTGCGCGAGAGCTCCACCTCGACCCGGTCGCCGAACTCCCGCACCGCGTGGTCGTAGGCCCCTGTGGCGAAGTCGCCCCGCTCCATGGCGGTGGCGTCGGCGACCGCGGCCGGATCGACGTCGACGTCCCAGAAATGATCGACGAGCATCTTCCGCCGCGCGACGTCGCGGCGCACGAGCCGGTCGAGACCGCCCTCCTTGAAGAGCGCCGGCCGTGACGCGTCGACCACGCTCCGGGCCACCCCCGGCCCGGCGAGGACCTCGGCATGGTAGGCCTCGGGGCGGCGGTCGAGCGTGGCCAGGAGGTTGTGGCCGACGTCGCGGAGATCGAGCTCGTAGAGGATCCCCCCGCGGGCCGGCGCGAACCAGGCGTCGAGGGCCGACGACGTGACGCGCACCTCGGTGCGGCCGTCGAAGTCGAAGTCGCGCTCGGCCACGCGGACCTCCCCGGCCGGCGGATCGACCGCGTCGAGGAGGCGGTCGGCCTCGATCAGCTCGCGGTACACGGCGTTGCGGAGGTGGGGGAGGTAGATGCCGCCGAAGGCGCCGTGCCAGTGGGCGCAGTTGCACTGCCCCCGGTAGAGCGCGGTGGTGGCCCGGTCGAGGAGCTCGCCGCCGCCGGGATGCTTCGCGCGGGCCGCCGCGAGGCGGTCGCTGACGGCGAGCGACCGGGCGTACATCTCGTTGGCCTCGGGGTAGCGGTGGCGGAAGTTGCGCCAGGTACCGCCGCGGAGGAAGGGCGCCGCGGCGGCGAGGCGCGCGTCGGCCGAGGCGTTCACGCGTGCCACCACGCAGGCGCGCTGCGCCTCAGGGGGGAGGACCCATTCGGTCATCTCCCGGTAGCTGCACTCGGGGAGCCACACCGGCCCCGCCGGCGCCTCCTCGCGGATCACCTCCGAGGGGAGACTCATCCGAATCCAGTCGGCACCGGCCTCGAGGAGCGTGCAGAAGCGTTCGAGCCATCCTTCCTCGAAACAGGTGCGGTGCGTGTCGGGCCAGACGCCGAACTTCTCCCCGTCGTCGCCGAAGACGGCGAGCGCCCCGGGCCGGCGCGCCGCGAGGAAGCGGAGATGCTCGATCGCCTCCTCCGGGGCGCCGAAGGGGATCACGTAGCGGAGCCGCTCGCTGACCGGGAAGACGGCGAGCGTCGCCCCGTCCCCTTCGGTGAGCCAGTGGCGGTCGAGCTGGTCGTCGGCGAGTCCGGCGGCCTTGAAGTGGGTGTCGTCGAGGATCGTCCACTCGACCCCGGCGGCGGCGAGGTCGGCCGCCATTCCCGGATCCCAGACGCGTTCGGCCAGCCACATTCCCGGCACCGGCACGCCGAAGCGGCGCTCGAGCCACTCGCGGTAGCCGCGGATCTGACCGACACGGTCGCGGCGGGGGAGCATGGCGAGCACCGGCTCGTAGAAGGCGCCGCCGACGATCTCCACCTGGCCCCGGGCGGCGAGGCTCCCGAGCCGGTCGAGGTAGGCCGGATGGTGCGCGTCGAGCCACTCGGCCAGGGGGCCGCTGGTGTGGATCGCGACGCGGAAGCCGGGATGGCGCTCGAGCAGATCGAGCATCGGCTCGTAGGCGTCGTGCAGTGCCTGCTCGAAGACGCCGTCGAAGTTGCCGACCGGCTGGTGATCGTGGATCACGAAGACGAAGCGCACGGCGGGGGGCATGGGCGGGCTCGCGGAGGGCGGAGGCCGAGGCGGGATCAGCAGCGGAGGCGGGATCAGCAGCGGAGGCGGGGGGCAGGAGGGGGGCGCGGCCGGTCACGATCCCCGGCGCAGCCGCGCCGCCGAGGCCTCGGGCGAGTCGACGCAGATCAGGCAGCCGGTGCCGAGCTCGAAGCCGGCCAGCGGATTGAGGCGGGGAAGGATCTCGAGGCGCCAGCGCCAGCCGTCGGCGACGCCGCGGGGAGGGGCGGCGAAGGGGGCCTGGAGGAGCCACCAGTTGTAGTCGCACTCCGGCGCCACGCGCGCGAGCCTGGCCACGATGTCGCGGGCGAGGCGCGCCAGCGCCGCGGTGGCCGCGTCGTCGGCGTCGTGGAAGAGGCGTTTCGGGGCCCGGGGCACGATCCAGGTCTCGAAGGGCTGCCGCGGCGCGCGGGGCACGAAGGCGACGAGCCCGTCGCGATCGGCGACGATCCGCTCTTCCCGCACCGCCTCGTCGATCGCCGCGGCGAGGAAGTCGCGGCCGGCGGCGTCGGGCGGGGGAGGCACGACGGCGGCGGGGACGAAGTCGAGGGCCACGAGCTGGCTGTGGACATGGTCGACCGAGGCGCCGGCCGCCGGCCCGGAGTTCTTGAACACCATCCCCCAGGCGAGGTCGCCACGGCGCGCGAGCATCCTCAGCCGGTCGCGGACGAGGCCCCAGGAGGCGATCCAGCAGGCCTCGTCGACGTCCAGGATCGAGAGGACATGGCGCGGCGACTCGACGACGACGTCGTGGACCCCGCGTGCGGCCCGGGCCCCGCCCCCGACCACCGCTGCGTTCGCACCGCCCGCCGGGAGATCGTCGACGACCAGCGGGTAGCGGTTGGGGATCAGGCGGGCCTGCCACGGCGCGGCGGGATCGGCCGGACTGCGGAGCGTCTCGTGCGGCGCGAGGTGCTCGTGGCCGGCGCAGAACGGGCAGCCCTCGGCGTCGGCCGAATGCGGCCGGGCGGCCCGGTGCGGGGCGACGAACACGGTGCGGCGCGTCGCCGGATCGTCGACGATCCGGCACGACGATTCCCGGGAGTGCGATTCCTGGGGGGAAGGCGCCATGCGCGGGGACGCGGAGGGAGGAGCGGAGGCGAGGGAGCGGGGACGCGGAGGGGCAGTATGGCATGGCGGCGCCGTGCCACGTTGAACGGCCCGGGGGAGGGCCGTACACTCGGCCGTCCACCGGCTCCGCCGAGTGCCCCGTGCGGCACGCCCGGAGACGGCGATCCGACCCACCCCAGGCCCCCTGTACCAGGAGCCCCTTGCCATGCTGACCGTCGGCGACCACTTTCCGCAGTTCTCCGCCCAGGCCTGCGTCGGCACCGGCAAGGACGACCTGAAGGTGGTGAAGAATGCCGACTGGGCCGGCAAGTGGGTGGTCTACTTCTTCTATCCCAAGGACTTCACCTTCGTCTGCCCGACGGAGCTGGCGGAGTTCAACAAGCAGCTCAAGGCCTTCGCCGACCGCGACTGCGCCGTCGTCGGCGGGAGCACCGACAACGAGTGGTCGCACCTGGCCTGGCGCCGCAGCCACCCCGATCTCACGAACCTCGGCTACCCGCTGATCGCGG
>CAWUOA010000328.1:0-4102 GCA_963923225.1 uncultured Planctomycetaceae bacterium | reverse complement strand
GCCTTGCCCCGCACCACCGAGAGCCACGTTCCCGCGGCGGCGGCCAGGAGCAGCATGGTGCCGTAGCCGCGCACCGGCACCCCCGCACCGTCGTCGAGCGCGGGCAGGAGCCAGGCGATCATGGCGCCTGCGAGGAGGAGCGGCAGTCCGATCCCCGCCAGCGCCTCGCGCGCTCCGCCGCGGCGCCAGGCGACGGCGAGCGCCACGGCCCCTGCCACCGCCCACAGCGCCAGGAGGAGGCCGAAGCCGAACAGCGGCAGCCCGCCGACGCGCGACGGGAGATGGAAGAGCGTGGTGTGCAACGCGGTCTCCGGCGGGGAACGACGTTCAGGATCGCGGCGGCAGACGGAGGTTGTCCAGGAGGCGCGTCGTGCCGAGGCGACCGGCCACGAGCGCCACCGCCTCGGCGCCCGGCCGCGGTGGCCCGAGCGACTCGGGATCGACGACCGCCGCATAGTCGGGAACGATGTCGCGAGACCGGAGCGCTTCGCGGATCGCTTCCTCGACCTCCGCCGTTCGAGCGCCCTCCAGCCAGCGCCGCTGTGCGGCGAGGAGCCCCTCGTGGAGCGCGACGGCGCGGCGGCGCTCGTCGGGGGAGAGATAGGCGTTGCGCGAGCTCATCGCCAGCCCGTCGGGCTCGCGCACCGTGGGGCAGATCTCGATGGCGATCGGCATGGCCAGATCGGCGACCATCCGCCGCACCACCACGGTCTGCTGCCAGTCCTTCGCGCCGAAGAAGGCGACGTCGGCGGGGACGACGTTGAACAGCCAACAGACGACCGTGGCCACACCGGAGAAGTGGCCGGGGCGGATCGCCCCCTCGAAGCCCGCGGCGGGGGCGGCGACGACGACGCTCGTGGCATGGCCCGGCGGATAGGCGGTCGCGGCGTCCGGGAGGAACACCCGGCCGGCGCCGGCCGCGGCGAGGATCTCCAGATCCGCGTCGAGCGTGCGCGGATACTTTGAATAGTCCTCGCCGGGGCCGAACTGCGTCGGGTTCACGAAGATCGAGACGACCACCTCGTCGCAGTCCCGTGCGGCCCGTTCCACGAGGCTCGCGTGGCCGCGGTGCAGGGCCCCCATCGTGGGCACGAAGCCGACGCGCCGTCCGGCGTGCCGCGCCGCGAGCACGGCGTCACGCATTCGCCGCGGATCGGTCTCGACCAGCGGCGGCATGCGGTCGGGGCGGCTCATGCGGCCGCCTCCACCGCCGCGATCGCCTCGTCGACGGCGCGGGCCAGGTCGTCCGCCTCGACGACGACCACCGCCCTCGGCCTCGCGGCGCCTGCGCGGCAGCGGATGCCGGCCAGGAGGCGTGTCTGGAGACGGTGGAGCGCGTCGACGTCGTCGTCGGCCGTGAGATCGGCGAACGGCGCCCCCGTGCCGCCTCGCGTCGCCAAGGCGACGCGCGCCGCGAGGGCGTCGGGGGAGAGCCTGAGGAAGACGGCGACATTCGGCGGGACGGTGGCCGCGGCCAGCTCGGCATGCCGCGCCGCCAGCGCCGCCAGCTGCGGCGCGGGGAGGCGTTCCTCGGCGAGCAGGGGCAGGCTTCCGAGCCAGTAGTCGGCGACGGTGCCGTGGGCGTCGTCGTTCCAGGCGCGCGACTCCAAGGGGGCGGCGAGGGAGTCGAGCGCCGCGATCCAGGGGCCCAGGTCGCGCGAATCGCGCGGCAGCGGCGTGCGGGCATGGACGTGGCGCGCGAGCGTGGCGTCGGCGACGGCGTCGGCGACCTCGGCCGATCCCGCCCCGGGCACGCCGACGACGCTGACGTGCAGGGTCGGCCCGGAGATGTTGTCGAGGAGCTCGCTGAGGCAACATCCGGCGACGGGGTGGCGCAGTTCCGGGGCGATCTCCACCGCCGGTTCGAGGACGAACCGCCGCGTCACCATCCGCGGATGCGGGACGGTGAGCGCCGCCCCCCCGATCGTCTCGTCGTCGATCACGACGTCTTCGTAGAGAAGAAGATCGAGATCGACGGTGCGCGGCCCCCAGCGCTCCGCCCGGTCGCGCTTGAGGGTGTTCTCCACGGCGGTGAGGATGCCGAGGAGCTCGTGCGGCCCCAGGTCGGTGTCGATCAGGCAGGCCCCGTTGAGGAATGGCGCCTGATCGGGTGGTCCGCCCACCGGCCGGGTCTCGCGATGCCGGCTCACCGCCTCGAGCCTCACTCCCGGCATCACGCCGAGCAATTCGATCGCCCGGTCGAGTTGTTCGCGCCGCGCCCCTTGATTGGAGCCGCATCCGATGAGGCAGCGGGCCATGTGGCGTTCCCTGCAGTCGTGGCGACCTTCACGGGAAGGCCGCGATCCTTGCGGGAATTGTTCTCCGCGAGCGGTGTTCCGGGCAAGCGGCGTCCGGAAGGCACGCGGGCGGAACCCGGCGTGGAGCGGCGGGACAGGGTGGGAGTTCTTCCGCTCCCTCGGCCTCCCGCCGAGGTGCGAGGGACCGGGCCCGGTGGCACCGGCCCGCGAGGGGCACTCCTCACCGACGGCAGGGAAGGGGGGGACATCCAGGCCACGACCAAGGTCGTCGACTATCGCTCCCTCAAGTCGTCGCCCCCCAATGTCTCCCTGACCGTTCGGCAGACTCCGGTCCCGTCCGGACGATCACCATCCGTCGTGATCGCCCGCGTCTTCCCTCCGCGCGAGCGGAGGGAGCGACCGGAGTACCGGACACGTTCGTCGCTGGCCGTACGCTCGGCGGCCCGCGCCATCGGTGCCCGTCGGAATCTCCGGCGCTCGCGTCACGACACCGTCACACGAGCGGAAGTCCGATGGGGGGTCATTCTGTTGAGGTCGCGCGGGATGTCAAGACGCGAGGCAAAGTCCCGCGCTGCGGACGAAAAAAACGGCGCAGGTCGCGTGCGCCGCCGTGCCAGCAGCGCCAGCAGACGCTCGACCGGCTTCGTCACGGGCCCTTGCACTCGATGCCATCGGCCGCGACAACGATTCATCGCGGGGGGCGCTCGGGCGCCGCCGCGGTCGGAGCGAGTGCCGTCCGCCTCCGCGGTCCTCCTCGTCACGTTCCCCGCCGCCGCCATTGCGGGGCGCGGTGTGGTGATCCGGCTTCGTGCGCACCACCGCAATCACGGGACCCCGCCGATGCCCGCCGACTCCGACGCACGGGACGCCGCAGCCCGCCTCGAGGAGGAGCTCGACGCGTTGATCGGCGAACCGGGCGACGGAGGTCGCGCGGACGGCGGCGAGGAGGCGCCCCCGGGGCCCTCCGAGAGCTACTGGGCGCTGTCGCGGATGCCGCTCACGAGCCTCGTTTTCACGCTCCCGCTCGTCCTCGCGTACGAAGGGGGCGTGCTTCTCCTCGGCCGCGGTTCGCCCCGCAACGGCGCCGACGTGTGGCTTCGCCACCTCCTCGACATGCTCGGTTTCGGCGAGTATTTCCTCCTTCCCGTCCTCACGGTGCTCGGCCTCCTGGCCTGGCACCACGTCGAGCACGACCGGTGGCGGTTCAGCCCGGCCGTGCTCGTCGGCATGGCGCTCGAGTGCCTGCTCCTGGCGATCGTGCTGGTGGGGCTGGCACGCCTGCAGAGCCGGATCTGGCCGCTGTGGATCGTGCCGGGGGGCGAGGGATTCCTGGCCCGCTTCGTCGGCTTCTGCGGGGCCGGACTCTACGAGGAGGTGCTGTTCCGTCTGCTGCTGCTGCCGGCCGTGGCCTGGGTGCTCGAGCGCTTCGGCGCGGGGGCCGGTTCGGCGCTGGCGTGGTCGGCGATCCTCACGAGCCTGGTCTTCAGCCTCGCGCACTACGTCGGGCCGCTGGGGGATTCGTTCGACCTCTACGGCTTCACGTTCCGGGCGGTGGCCGGGCTCTTCTTCTCGATCCTGTTCGTGGTCCGTGGCTTCGGGATCGCCGCCGGCACGCACGCCGCCTACGACATGCTCGTCGGCCTGCTGCCCTGACTGCCGCGTTCCCCGCGGGTGGCGTTCGGCATGGTGGGCGGCAGGGGGTCCGCCCTATACTGGCGGGGTCCGGACCGGGGGGCGACAGGGCCTCCTCCGGCGCCGCCCCGGAGACCCTTCCGCGTGCTGTCGGTCCGTCCCAGAGTCACCGATCTCGTCTTCCAACTCTACGGGCGCGTCCTGCACCCCGA
>CAWUOA010000327.1:0-4137 GCA_963923225.1 uncultured Planctomycetaceae bacterium | reverse complement strand
TGGGATCCGCCCCCCGGAGAGATCGCCCGGCGGTTCGTGGCGCCGCCGGAGTGACGGTGGCCGGAGTGGGCCACGACGACGTCACGGGCGGCGTCCGGATCGCGACCCGGACGCCGCCCGCTTGATACGACCGCCGATTCGCGCTACGCTCGAAACCGGTCGCAAGGGGGAAGGGGCCCCCTTTTCCGCGTGTCCAGCGCCGTCGTCGAACGGAGGAGTCTCATGCGCCGTGTCCACCGCGTTTCGGCCAGGTTGGGTCGATCGATCTCGGTCGCGATCGAATCGCTGGAGCCCAGGCTCGCTCTGGCCACGATGCAGTACTTCGACGAGTTCGCCCACCTCGTCACCGTCACCACCACGAAGGGATCCGACGCACAACTCCAGGCCTCGCTCTCCTTCACTCCGGTGGCGCTGCTGGCCTCGCATCTCGACTCGATCACGCTCACCGACCCCGCGTTCTCCGGCACCGGTCTGACAATCTCCGCCAAAGACGGCAAGGGCCTGCCGGCCAGTGTCCGGATCGGCTCCGTCACCAGTCCCTTTCCCCTCGGCGCGGTCGACATCGCCGGCGACGTCGTTTCCCTCTCCGCCAACACCGGCACCGCGGCCGGCTTCAAGGGTACGGCGGTGCAGTCGCTCCACGTCGGCTCTTTCGGCCTGGCCTCCACCGCCACCAGCGAGGTCAACGGCGCGATCGTGAGCCTGAAGATCGACGGCCAGGTGGCCCACTCGACCATCAGGGCCGCCTCGATCGGAACGCTCTCGATCGGCGGATCGCTCGTCGGCGGAATGGCTCCCGGCAGCGGAGTGATCAGATGCACCGGGGCGATCGGCACGGTGACGATCTCCGGATCGATCTTCGGCGGCGGCGGCCTCGCGAGTGGCCGCATCAAGGCGGATTCGATAGGCGACACGACGATCGGCGGGCAGATCGCCGGGGGCGTTGGCGAGGCCAGCGGGTCGATCGTCGCCGGCAGCCTCGGCAGCATCTCGCTCGGTGCCGGGATCGTCGGCGGAAAGGGGGCAGCCAGCGGCTCGCTCTTCGCTTTGAAGGCCGGTATCGCCGGCGTGACGACCAAGGCCTCGCTCGCCGGCGGAGCGGGCGACGCTTCCGGCCGGATCGAGGCCGCCGGCGGCATCACGAAGATCTCGATCGGCGGAAACGTCGCGGGAGGGGGAGGGTCTGAGAGCGGCGCGATCATGGCCGGCACCCTCGGGACCGTCGCCATCGCCGGCGACCTCCGCGGCGGCGACGGTGACGGCAGCGGGGCCCTGCAATCCACCACGGCCGACGCGCAGAGCATCCAGATCCTGGGGTCGCTCCTCGGTGGTGCCGGCACCGGAAGCGGATTCGTCGACGTCGCCGGGACTGTGCTCTCCGCCACCGTCGGAGTGGATCTCCGCGGTGGCGATGGAAAACGAAGCGGCTCTTTCGCCGCCGGAAAGACGATCGCCAGCTTGCTCGTCTCCGGGTCGATGGTCGGAGGAACCGGGGTTTCCAGTGGCTCCGTCGTGGCACCCGCGCTCGGGACGATCACGTTCGGGGGCTCGATCGGCGGTCAGGGAATCGCCAGCGCGACCATCAAGGCCCTCTCGGGCGGAATCAAGGAGTTGTCCATCGCCGGCTTCCTCGCCGGCGCGGACGTGGACTCCGGGAGCGTCACCGCGGCCGGTGACATCGGCAAACTGATGATTGGCGACTTCGTCATGGGAGGAGTCGGTTCGGGTAGCGGGGCGATCCAGACCACCGCCGGCACCATTCAAAACCTCTCCATCGGCGGAACGTTGATCGGCGGCAAAGACCAGTTGGCCGGAACGATCATGGCGCCTTCGTTCGGCGACGTGGTCATCGGCGGCGACGTCACAGGAAACGACGGCGATGGCACGGGAGCCATCTGCGCCACTTCGGGTGACATCAAGAGCCTCTGGATCAAGGGTTCCCTGTCGGCGGGATTCCACGGCCACAACGCTTTCGTCACGGCCAACGGCTCGATCCTCTCTTTGACCATCGACAAGGACGTCCGGGGAGGGGAGGGATGGCGTAGCGGGGAAATCTCCGCGGGAGCCCTCGGCAAGGTGGTCATCGGCGGCAGCGTGGCGGGGGGGGCAGGGGAAGGCAGCGCCGACATCACCACCTCGTCCGGCGGCATCGCCGACCTGTCGATCGGCGGATCGCTCGCCGGCGGCGACGGCAACGGCTCGGGTGTCGTCTACTCCGACGGCACCATCACCAAGGTCACCGTGGGGGAATACCTCGCCGGCGGCAAGGGACTCCGCTCCGGATCGATTCTCACGGAGAAGGGAAGCCTCCCCAGCGTCACGGTGAAGAAATCGGTGATCGGCGGGCCGGGGGAGAAGAGCGCCGGCATCGGACTGGTCACCACCGTCGTCGGCGCCGTGAACGTGCTCGGAGACATCTCCGGTTTCAGCGGCTCGGCAAGCGCCAACATCACCGGAGCCTCGATCGGCAGCCTCACCGTCGGCGGGTCGATCAACGGCGGCGATGGCGGAGGCAGCGGGAGCGTCTCTTCGATGGGCGGCATCGGTCCGATCGCCGTCGGCGGCAGCATCATCGGCGGCAAGGGCGACGGGAGCGGGTCGCTCGGGCTCACCTCGGGCGTGGCCAGTCTCACGATCTCCGGATCGATTGTCGGAGGCGCGGGCACAAAGAGCGGGATAATCTCCGCAGGAGCCCTCGGCAAGGTGGTCATCGGCGGCAGCGTGGCGGGGGGGGCAGGGGAAGGCAGCGCCGACATCACCACCTCGTCCGGCGGCATCGCCGACCTGTCGATCGGCGGATCGCTCGCCGGCGGCGACGGCAACGGCTCGGGTGTCGTCTACTCCGACGGCACCATCACCAAGGTCACCGTGGGGGAATACCTCGCCGGCGGCAAGGGACTCCGCTCCGGATCGATTCTCACGGAGAAGGGAAGCCTCCCCAGCGTCACGGTGAAGAAATCGGTGATCGGCGGGCCGGGGGAGAAGAGCGCCGGCATCGGACTGGTCACCACCGTCGTCGGCGCCGTGAACGTGCTCGGAGACATCTCCGGTTTCAGCGGCTCGGCAAGCGCCAACATCACCGGAGCCTCGATCGGCAGCCTCACCGTCGGCGGGTCGATCAACGGCGGCGATGGCGGAGGCAGCGGGAGCGTCTCTTCGATGGGCGGCATCGGTCCGATCGCCGTCGGCGGCAGCATCATCGGCGGCAAGGGCGACGGGAGCGGGAGCATCCATGCGTCGGCGCTCGTGCCTTCCGTGACGATCACGAAGGCGTTGGCGGGGGGCGACGGAGCCAATTCAGGCTCGCTGCTAGGCCCGCTCGGCACCGTGAAAATCCTCGGCGGCATGTTCGGCGGGAACGGGGACGACAGCGGCAAGATCAGCGGCGGACAGGTCGGCGACGTGACGACATCCATGCTCCACGGTGGATTCGGCCAGCGCTCCGCGAGCGTCACCTCGACAGGGTCGCTCGGCACCGTCACGATCGGAGGGGACGTCCAGGGGGGCGACGGAACCGGCAGCGCGTCGATCCGCGCCGGCGCGGGGATCGCCGCGGTGAAGATCGCCGGTTCGCTCAAGGGAGGGCCGGGGTTGCGGTCGGCGTCGGTGCGCAGCGGGGCGAACCTCGGCGGGCTCGACGTGAAGGGCTCGGTCATCGGCTCCGCCGCGAACCCCGTGCTCGTCACGGCGGCCGGCATCGGTGCGCAGGTGGCGATGCCCTCGATCAGCGTGACCGGCACGCTCACCCGGGCGCTGATCCTCGCCGGTTATGCACCGACCGGGCTTTCCGCCACCAACGGCGAGGCACAGATCGGCACGGTGACGCTCGGATCGTCGATCGCCTCGAGCATCGTGGCCGGGGCGAGTTCGCCCGGGGCTCCTTCGTTCGGCGCCGCCGACAAGCCCATCGTCGCCGGCGTCCTGACCTCGAAGATCGCCTCCCTTTCGATCGTCTCCGGCACCGCCTCGGGTTCAGCCGACCCCAACGAACACTTCGGGATCGTGGCGGCGAACTTCGGACCGATCAAGCTCGCGCAAGTGACGCTGCCGCCACCCAAAGCCGGAAGCGTCGTCCCGTTCGGCAAGGGGGGCAATCTCACGCTGCACCGTCTCTGACCGTGTGCGAGGACGCCGCGA
>CAWUOA010000326.1:0-4158 GCA_963923225.1 uncultured Planctomycetaceae bacterium | reverse complement strand
AGAGACAGGGGTGGGGCGGGCGCCGTTGAAGCCGAAATCGCTCGGCGTGGCGACGATCCCGCGGCCGAAATGGTGCTGCCAGAGACGGTTGACGATGACCCTGGCGGGGAGGGGGTTGGCGGGATCGGCGAGCCACGCCGCGAATCGCCGGCGCCGCTCCGCTTCGGGGCTGTCGGGGGCCAGGCCGAGATCGGCGCCGATCTCGTCGATCGCCGAGAGGGCGGCCGGCGCGACGACCGGTCCCGGCGAGGTCACCTCGCCGCGCCGCAGCACCGTCGTCGGCTCCGGCTCGACGCGGACCCCGACGTAGGACAACTCGGGCGTGGCGACGTCCGCCGCGGCGTCGCGCGAAAGCGCCGCGAGCCGGGCCTCGGCGGCGGCGAGGCGCTCGCGCTCGGTCTCGTCGAGCGCGGCGAGGATCTCCTCGCGGGGCAGGATGTCGGCGCCGGCCCGGAAGGCGGCGGCCACCTCGTCGTCGGAGAGCGCGCGGGCGTGGAGGCTCGCCTGGATGATCTCCCCCTCGAGGAACCCGTTGCCGGCGCCATGGTGACGCAGGCCGAGGAGGATCGTCGCCGCCCCCTTCTCGTAGGTGCGGGGCGCGGCCGACGGGGCCCAGGCGGGGGCGTACGGGACGCCGTCGCGGTAGAGGGCGATGCTGCCGTCGGCCCGGTAGACGGCGGCGACGTGGATCGGCTCGCCGGCGGCGCTCTCGGGGGCGGCGTCGAGGTCGCGCGTCCGCGCGAAGCCGCCGCTGCCGGCGATCCATTTCCGCGGCTGACGCTCGCCGAAGACGATCGCGTCGAAATCACGGTCGGCGGTGTTCTCGAGCGAGATCACCGCGCCGCCCCCCTGGTCGAGATCGGACAGCACGACCCAGCCCTCGAGCGTCTTCTCCCGGATCGTCTCCGGGATCGGTCCGCTCTCGAAATGCGCCCCTCCGCCGCGGCCGAGTCGGAGCCGGCCGTCGACGATCTCCGCGCCGCCGTGGAGCGTGCCGCCGGCGGGTACGGTCCCGTCGGCGAAGCTCAGCCGCACCAGCGGCACCGGGCCGGGGGGCGGGGCGGGGCGTCCGGTGCCGCGCTCGGCCGCGGCGTCCCTGGCCCGCTTCGCTCCCTCGCTTTCGATCGCCGCGATCGTCGCCCGCTCGGCGGCCATCGCCGCGAGCCGCTCGGCGGCCCGGCGCTGACGGGCCGCGACCAGGTCGGGAGGGTCGATCGACCGTTCGCCATGCTTGACGCCGTCGAAGACCGCCTTGACCCGGTAGTAGTCCTCCTGCGGGACGGGATCGAACTTGTGCGCGTGGCAGCGGGCGCAGTTGAGCGTGAGGCCGAGGAAGGTCTGGCCGACGACGCTGACCAGGTCCTCCATCTCTTCCTCGCGCGTGGCGGCGCGCTGGGTGGCGTTGGCCTGGTTGTTCCCCGCCCGGTCCCAGGCGCCGCACACCAGGAGGCTCGTGGCGACGATGCCGTCGGAGCTCACCGGCTCGAGGACGTCGCCGGCGATCTGCTCCTGCATGAAGCGGTCGTAGGGCTTGTCGTCGTTGAGGCTGCGGATCACCCAGTCGCGGTAGTGCCAGGCGCGGTCGCGCGGGTGGTCGTATTCGAATCCCTCGCTCTCGGTGTAACGAACGACGTCGAGCCAGTGCCGTGCCCAGCGCTCGCCGTGGTGGGGGGAGGCGAGAAGCTCGTCGACGAGCGTCTCCCAGGCCGCGTCGGAGGGATCGGCGACGAACGCCTGCACCTGCTCCGGGGTCGGGGGGAGGCCGACGAGATCGAAGAACAGCCTCCGGACGAGGATCCGCGGATCGGCCGGCGGCGAGGGGCTCAGACCCTCGCGTGCGAGACGGTCGAGCACCCAGGCGTCGATCGGATTCCGCACCCAGGCGTCGCTGGCGGCGGCGGGGAGCGGCCTGTCATGCACCGGCTCGAGCGACCACCAATCACGGCCGGCCCGTGTCGCGGTGCCGGTGGCGAGGGGATCGAGTGGCTTCCCCTCCCACGGCGCTCCGGCGGCGATCCAGGCGCGGAGCGTCTCCTTCTCCGCGGCGTCGAGCGGGTGGTCCGGCGGCATCTCGTCGGCCTCGACCCGCTTCCAGAGGAGGCTCTCGAGGCTTCCCGGGAGGAGGGCCGGTCCGCTCTCCCCCCCCTTCGCCGCCGACGCGGCATCGACGAGCGACAGACCGCCGTCGGGGCTGGCTCCGGAATGGCATTCGAGGCATCGCGCCGTGAGGAGCGGGCCGATCTGCCGATCGAAGTCGATCGCCTGCGGAGGCGGTTGGGTGGCACGGGACGGCCGGATCGCCGGCACGCAGCCGAAGGCCACCGCCATCATGGTCACGACGAATGGGCGCGGACGCATGACGCTCTTCTTCCCCCTGCCCGGGCGGACGGCCCTGGCGACGTCATCGCAGCAGGTACATTTCGATCGTAGAAAACGCCGGCACCCCTCCGGTCGGAGGCCCCTGGAAGTCGACCGGGGGGCACGAACCGAGTCCGTCCGTGAAGGTAGATCGACCGCCCGGCCGCGTCAACGAGCGTCACCCTCGGCGGATCGCCCGAAGTCGCGGAAACTCTCCGATTGAGCGACACCGCGGACGAGGGCCTTGATGGGGTGGCCCTGATCGGCCGTCCGCTCGAGGATGCCGTCGATCACGGGACTGTCGGCGGGCACCAATTCGCGGCCGAGCGCGAAGCGGAGGAGGTGTGCCGTGAACGCCCTGGCGAACCGCTCCCGTTCGGCGAGGATCGCCCCCTTGAAGCCGACGGCGCCCTCGAAGGGATGCCGCCGGAAGAGCGTGCCGCTGGCGTCGACGTCACGGCCGCTCGCGTAACGGTCGCGCCATCGACCGGTGATGTCGTAGTTCTCCAGCGCGAAGCCGAGGGGATCGAGCTTCGTGTGGCAGCCCGCGCAGGAGGGATGCTGGCGATGGGCGGCGAAATGCTCGCGGATCGTCAGGTTCGCATCGGCCGAATCCTCTGCGAGGGGGGGGACGTCGGCGGGGGGCGGGGCCGGCGGATCGTTGAAGATGACGTCGACGATCCACACGCCGCGGGCGACCGGATGGGTCCGCTTGGGCCCGGATGTCATGCTCGCCACGGCCGCGTTGGTGACGATGCCGCCGTACCGGGGGTCGTCGCAGGGAACGCGGCGGAACTCGCGAGAGCGCAGCTGCCGACCGAACGATTCCTGCCGGGCGGCTCGCGACGCGTCGTCGGCGTCCGTCGCCTCCGGGCCCCGGTACCACGTTCGGAGAAAGTCGCTCTGATAGTGGGAGGTCGGTGCGATCAGTTCCACCAGTGCCCGCTCCTCGACGAACACCGCGTCGAACAGGAGCAGCGGCTCGAGGATCATCTGCAGGCTCGCCGGCATGCCGGGGACGAGGCGAAAATCCGGAGCGAACTGCGGGTCGGGGGTGGCCGCGAGCGTGTTCTCCAACCGCATCCACTGGGCTGGAAAGGTGTCGAGAAAGCGCTCGATCCTCGGGTCGGCGAGCATCCGCGTCACCGTTCGGTCGAGGACGTCGGGATGGAGGATCGATCCCCGTTCGGCCAGTTCGAGCAGTTCCTCGTCCGGGCAACTCCCCCACAGGAAGGTGGACAGGCGGGAGGCGAGGGCGAAGGGCACGTCTTCGTGTCCCGTGGCGCTGACGCGGTACAGGAAGCGGGGCGAGGAAAGCGCCGCGGCGGCCGTCTTCTTCATCGCCTCCGGGAAGGGGAGACCCCGCGCGAGCTTCGATCGCGCGAAGGCGGCGTACCGGTCGAGCGTCTCGGCCTCCACCGGCCCACGGAAGGCGATCCGCAGGAAACGATGCAGGCGCGTTCGCAGTTCCTCCTCTCGGTCGGTGCCTTCCGCCGGTGCGGCGAAGAACTCCCCCCAGATGCCGACGGTGTCGGGATTGAAATCGGGGCTCTCCACGATCGAATGGGCCAGGCGGAGGAAGGCGTCGAGGAGGAGCGGCGAGAGGGTCAACTCGTCGGCCTGGTTGTCGAAGCCATGCTCGGCGCGGAGATCTTTCGGGAAGGGCTTCACCCCTTCGAGACCCGGCGGCGGCTCGAGGGCGAGCGATGCGACGTGGACGACCGCCGGCAGCCTCGCCGGGGAAGGGGCCTGCGGCGTGAGGAGGGATGGTTCGTACCGGGTCATCAGCTTCTCCGGGAG
>CAWUOA010000325.1:0-4160 GCA_963923225.1 uncultured Planctomycetaceae bacterium | reverse complement strand
CATCTGGAGCACCGAGGAGTTCGGGTTCCTGAAGCTCCCGGAGAACTTCTGCACCGGCAGCTCGATCATGCCGCAGAAGATCAATCCCGACGTGCTGGAACTGGTGCGCGGGAAGTCGGCGCGGACGATCGGCAACCTGCAGTCGTTGCTCGTGCTCCTCAAGGGCCTCCCCACCGCCTACAACCGCGACCTCCAGGAGGACAAGGAGCCGCTCTTCGACTCCGTCGACACGATCCTGGCCGTCCTCGGCGTGGCGGCGCCGCTGGTGGCCGGCACCTCCTTCGCCCGGGAGCGGATCGCCGCCTCGATCGAGCGCGGCCACCTCGACGCCACGAGCCTCATGGAGGCCCTCATCGCCGCGGGGGTGCCGCAGCGCACGGCCCACGAGACCGTCGGCAAGCTCGTCCGCCGGGCGATGCGGAAGGGAGTGGCCCTGGCGGAGCTTTCCGACGAGGAAGTCTCGGCGGACTGCGCGGAGTGGAACGCCGGCCTGCGGAGCGCACTTGGGGCATCCAGGGCAGTTGGACGGATGGCGAGTTTCGGATCCACGGCGCCGGCCCGCGTGGCCGAACAGATCAGGAACTGGCAGCGTCGGCTGTCGGACGACGGGGCGTGACGACGAGGAGGGAGCCATGAGCGGACGGGCGCGACCGGGCGGAGCGGGGGTCGGGCCCGATGGTCGCCGGCAGCGCCGTTCGGTCACCGGCCTCTCCGCGGCGATCCTCCTCGGCCTCCTCGCTCCGGCCGCCGAGGCCGGCCAGCCCTGCCCGAACTGCGGCCCGCTCTGGACCCCGGAGTGGAAGGTGCTCCCGCCCGAGGGGCACCGCCACCACGACCCCGTGCCCTCGGTGCTCGTCCGCCCGAGCGAGCCCCGTCCGCTCGACGCCCTCCAGCAGGCGGTGGTCGACTCGCTCGCCGCCGAGACGCGCGACACGGCGCCCGAGATGCTCGACGCGGCGATCCGCGCCGCCGACGTCGAGGCCGACAAGGCGGCGCTCGAATGGTTCTCGAAGGTGGTGGGCGCGGTCGCCGACGCCGGAGACGACCGGCAGACGCTCCTGGCCGATCTGGGGGACGCGGCCGACCAGGCGGCGCTGTTGCGCCTCGCGCGGCGTCTCGAGCCCTTCGATGCCGACGCCCCGCAGGTCATCGAGGCGATGCGCGAGGCGGCCCGCGATCGCCGGCGCGATCCCGATCGCATGGCGAGGATGGCGGCCGACCTGTCGAGCGACTCGCCCGCCGTGCGCGAGCACGCGGTCGCCGAACTGGCGAAGGCCCGCATCGACGCCCTGCCGGCGCTGGTCGACCTGCTCGGCACGAGCGATCCCGGCCGGACGGTCGGGCGGGCGCTGGCGCGCGGCCTCGTCGCCGACCTCGGCAAGGACGCGCGGGGGCCGCTCCAGGCGATCCTCGCCTCCCCCGACACCGCGCGCTGGCAGGGGGCGATCGCGGCCCTCGAGGCCGGGGGAATGGCCGACGTCGCCGAAGCCTTCCTGGCGCCGGCGCTGGTGGGGGGCACGCCCCCGGGAGCGCAGCGCGCGGCGCTCGGGGCGCTCCAGCGCCATGCCGCGACCCTCGCCGGGATCCGCGAGCCCGAGTCGCTCCCGCCGCCGTCGCAGGGCGCCGCCGCGGCGCTCGTCTCCCATCGACTCGACTGCGTCCTTTCGCTTGCCGGAGTGCCGACGGTGCCGGCCGACCGGGAGGAGGGCCCGGCCACGGTGCGACGCTGGCGCTGGGTGCCCGAGCGCCGTCTCCTCGAGCCGCTCGAGGTCACCCCGCGTTTCGCGCGGAGCATGGACGCGGCCCACGTGGCCCGCGACCTCGAGGCCCTCGACCCTCAGGATCCCGACAGCCTCCGTCTGCTGATCATGGCCCGCGTCGAGTCGCTCCTCCTCTCCGCCGGCCCGGGCCCCGACGCCCTCCATGCCGTTCCACCCGAACGCCTCGCCGCCGCCTTCACGGGGCCCGACGGGCTCGATCCGGGCGTCGTCGCCGAGGTCCTCGACGACGCGGTCTGCCGCGAGATGCGCGAGGTGGCCCTGGCGGCGGTATGGCAGCTCGAGGCGATGCATACGAAGCAGGGGGAGACCGCGCCTGCGGCCCTGCCGCCGGCGGCGCGGAAGTCGCTCGTGAAGCTCGTCGATGCCCCCGACGAACGCCTCGCCTTCGCCGCGGCACGGGCGCTCGCGCTCGTCGGCGGCGACGCCGGCTACCGGGGGGCGAGCCGGGTGACCGAGCGCCTCCTCCACGCCGCCACGGCGCGGGGGGGCGACCACGCCGTCGTCGCCCATCCCGATCGCGCCGTGGGCAACGCGCTGGCCGCCTCGGCCGCGCGCTACGGCTTCCGCACCACCGTCGTGGAGAGCGGGGAGGAGGCGCTGCGGGCGGCGGCCGCCGACGCCGACACCACGCTCGTGCTCCTCGGTGCGCGTCTCGCCCGCCCCGGCGCCTTCGAGACGCTCCAGGGGCTCCGCCAGAGCGGCCGGGGCGACGTCGTGCCGGTGATGATCGTCGTCGATCCGCTCGACGACGACGGCCGCGGCTGCAAGCTGACGCAGCTCATCCTCCAGGCCCGCAGCCACGGCTGCGTGGCGATCGTCGACCGGCTGCCGAGCTTCTGGGCCCCCACGCTCGACGACGCCGGCAACCTCCTCCGTCCGCCGCGATTTCCCGAGGAGCTGGCGGGGATCGCCGGCCCCGAGCAGGCTCTTCCGGCGTGGCGCCAGGCCCGCTCGGCCGAGCGTCTCGAACGGGCCCGGCAGGCGCTCGAGCTCCTCGCCCTCCTCGGCCACTCCGGCCACGACGTCGCCGCCGCCGAGGCGACGGCCCGGCTGGCGCTGGCCACCCCGGTGCTCGTACCGGCGGCGCTCAAGGTCCTTTCCGTCGTGGGCCGCCCCGGTGCCCAGGGGTCGCTCGTCCGCCAGGCCCTCGCCGAGGAGGACCCGGCCCTGCGGACCCTGGCCCTGGCCTGCCTCCAGGAGAGCGTCGACCGCTTCGGGCTGCTCCTCGACCCGGCCGAAATGGCCGATCTCTGCCGAAGCTACAATTCGGACCCCGACCCGTCGCGCCGCGACACCGCGGCCGCGATCCTCGCCTTCCTCCCCAAGCGCGTCCTCCCCGTCGTCCGCCCCCCCGTCGATGCCGCAGCCTTCCGGCCAACCCGCTGACGACTCCCCCGGCGCCCCGCTGATCCGCGGGCTGATCGGCGGCGGTCCGGCGATGCAGGAGGTGTACGCGATGACGCGGCGCGTGGCCGCGTCGAACGCGTCGGTGCTCCTCGTCGGCGAGACCGGCACCGGCAAGGAGCTGATCGCCAAGGCGATCCACGTCCTCTCGCCGCGGAACAGCGGCCCGTTCGTGCGCGTCAATTGCGGCGCGCTCTCCGAGAGCCTCCTCGAGAGCGAGCTCTTCGGCCACGTCCGCGGGTCCTTCACCGGCGCCGTCGCCAACCGCGCCGGCCGATTCGAGTCGGCCCACACCGGGACGATCTTCCTCGACGAGATCAACTCCACCACGCCGAAGCTCCAGGTCAAGCTCCTCCGCGTGCTCCAGGAGCGCGAGTTCGAGCGCGTCGGCGACACCGAGACGGTCCACGTCGACACGCGCGTCATCGCCGCGAGCAACCGCGACCTCCTCGACGAGGTGGCCCGGGGCAACTTCCGCGAGGATCTTTACTACCGTCTCAACGTCGTCCCCATCGAGCTGCCGCCGCTCCGCGCCCGCCGCGAGGACATCCCCACCCTCGTGGCGCATTTCCTCCGCGTCTACGGCGAGGCCAACGGCAAGACCGTGGCCAAAGTCGCCCCCGAGGCGCTCGCCGCGCTCGTGAAGTGGCACTGGCCGGGGAACGTCCGCGAGCTGCAAAACGTCGTCGAGCGCTGCGTGGTGCTGGCCGTCGGCGACGAGCTGACCCTCGACCTCCTCCCGGCGACGCTCCGCGGCGAGAAGCCGGCGGCGGCGATCCTCCCCTCGCGCGGCGGCGATCTCGACAGCCTCGCCCGCGAGCTCGTCGAGCAGGGAATGGCCACCGCCGCCCCCGACGAGGACAACCTCCACGAGCGCGTGGTGAACCGGGTGGAGCGGGAGCTGATCCTCCAGACCCTCGCCGCCTCCGGCGGCGTGCAGCTCAAGGCCGCCGCGATCCTCGGCATCAACCGCAA
>CAWUOA010000324.1:0-4160 GCA_963923225.1 uncultured Planctomycetaceae bacterium | reverse complement strand
CGCGGGGGTGGCTATGATCGGTCGGCCGCGGGCCTCGGGGGAGGACGCCGTGCCGAGCCATCCGGAAGAAAAGTCGTCATGCACCGACCCAGCGATCTCGAACGAAGCCTGCGGCCCTATGCGATCCCGAACCTGACCCTCGTCCTCATCGTCGGCCAGGTGATCGCCTACGTCCTGGGCGAGATCAATCCGGAGCTCGGCCGCAGCCTGCGACTGGAGCCCGCCGCCTTGCTCCGCGGCGATTGGTGGAGGCTCTTCACCTTCCTCTTCGAACCGGCCAGCCGGAATCCCCTCTTCCTGCTCCTGGCGCTGTCGATGCTGCATCTGATGGGCAACGCGCTGGAGAGCCATCTCGGCACCGTCCGCTACAACGCCTTCGTCCTCACGAGCTGGGCGGCGAGCATCGTCGTGGCGCTCGTCTCGGCCCGCTTCCTCCCGGCGGGCGCCTTCGAGTCGAACTTGTTCCTCTACGGCTCGATCTTCCTCGCGTTCGCCTGGCTCTACCCCGACTTCGAGCTCCTCCTGGCCTTCATCCTCCCGGTGAAGATCAAGTGGCTGGCCCTCCTGGCCCTCTTCGGGATGCTCGTCGAGCTGACGCGGGGAATGAAGACGTTCTCCTCGGGAGGCTGGTTCACCTGCCTGATGATCCTGGCGGCGAACCTCAACCTGCTCCTCTTCTTCGGCGCCGACTTCCTCGGCTTCCTCCGCGCGGGGAACCGGCGGATGAGCAGGCAGATCGGCCAGGCGCGGGACGCGCGGCTGCCACGCCACACCTGCATCGTGTGCGGGGCGACGAACCTCTCCCATCCCGACCGCGACTTCCGCTACTGCCCCGAGTGCGCCGGCACCCCCGCGTACTGTAGCGCACACCTCGCCGGCCACGTCCACCTGCCCGGCGACGCCACCCCCGTCGCCCCGCGCCGCTGAAGCGATCGCCCGGCCGCGATCCCGAGAGCCCCATGACCACCGACGAACCCTCCCCGCCGTCGCTCGCGTCGGTGCCGCTGGTCGGCGTGGCCGTCAACGCGGCGCTGGCGAGCATCAAGATCCTCGCCGGCTTCTTCGGCAACTCCTACGCCCTCATCGCCGACGGGATCGAATCGACCGCCGACATCGTCACCTCGCTGGTGGTGTGGGGGGGCCTGCGCGTCAGCGGCACGCCGGCCGACGAGAAGCACCCCTGGGGCTACGGCAAGGCGGAGGCGCTGGCCGGGGTGGTGGCGTCGCTGGCGCTGCTCTCCGCGGCGGGGATGATCGCCGTGCAGAGCATCCGCGAGATCCGCACGCCGCACCACCTCCCCCACTGGTCGACGCTCCTGGTGCTGGTGGTCGTCGTCGCCACCAAGTCGATGCTCGCGCGCTGGATGGGGGAGATCGGCGAGGAGGCGGAGAGCACGTCGCTGCAGGCCGACGCCTGGCACCACTGGGCCGACGTGATCACGTCGGTGGCGGCCTTCGTGGGGATCGCCATCGGCCTCGTCGGCGGGCCGGGCTGGGAGCCGGCCGACGACTGGGCGGCGCTGGTGGCCTGCGCGGTGATCGCCTGGACCGGCGCGAGCCTCCTGGCGATGGCCGTCCGCGAGCTGCTCGACGCGGCGCCGGCCAAGGAGCTCGAGGAGAAGGTGCGGGCGCTCGCCGGCGGCGTGGAGGGGGTCGTGGCCCTCGACAAGTGCCGGATCCGCAAGAGCGGCACCCGGTACTTCGTCGAGCTGCACGTCGAGGTCGACGGCGACGCCCCCGTCCGCGAAGGCCACGCCATCGGGGGGCGGGTGCGGAGTGTGCTCCGGCAGAGCCCGCTCAAGATCGCCGACGCCTTCATCCACGTCGAGCCGGCGGCCGGCGCGGGCACCCGGCGGACGTGAGCGTCAGAGCCCGACCTTCTTCGGCGGGTACTTCTTGAACGTCGCCGCGTGGGCCGCCATCTCCGCGCCCAGCGACGCCAGCCAGGCGTTCATGCGGTGGCCCACGGGGAGCTCCTCCTTGGGGTCGATCCAGAGATTGAAGAGCCAGGGTGCGGTGGCGGTGGCCTGCACCGTGGCCATGTCGATGTGCATGAAGGTGCTCTGCGGGAGGATCACCTTCACGTGCGACTTGTACTCCCGCATCCGCACGGCCATCAGGTCGCTCTTGAACCAGAAGAAGACGCATTCCCGGTTGCCGTGGCCCTGGTCCTCGAGCAGGAACGACGTCTGGTCGACGCCGTCGATGTACCGATCGGCCGGAATCCGTTCGGTGGCCCCCGCGAGGCGGACGCAGGTGTTGAACAGGTCCATGAGGTCGAAGACGTCGTCGCTCTCCCGTCCCGGTGCGATGGTCCCCTTCCAGTAGGCGATCCCCGGCACCCGCACGCCCCCTTCCCACGTCGTCCCCTTGGCGCCGCGGAAGGGGGTGTAGCCGGCGTCGGGCCAGCCGTCCATCTGCGGACCGTTGTCGGAGGTGACGAAGACGAACGTGTTCTCGAGGACGCCCGCCTCCTCGAGCGCCGCGACGATCATCCCGATCTCCGTGTCGACCTCGCACAGCGCGTCCTTGTAGGGATACTTGCTCGCGCTCGCGCCGACCATGTCGGGATGGGCGTAGTTGTCGGTATGGACCTTCATGAACGCGTGCTCGAGGAAGAACGGCTCCCCGGCCGCGGCCAATTCGCCGATCCGCCGCACGGTGAAGTCGGCGAGGACCTTGTCGGCCCGTGCCATGTCCTCGGTGCTCCCGATCCGCGAGACCTCCTCGAGACGGCCGTCGGCGAAGGCGTGGACGAGGGCGTGGTCCTCGCCGAGGGCCTCGTAGCGGGCGAGCTTCTCGGCATCGAGGACGAGATCGGGGTAGCGGGCCGCGTCGACCGCCTGCGAGGTCTCCTTCTGCGCGCCGTAATAGCCGAAGTGCTCGTCGAACCCCACCTCGTGCGGCCGCATCCCGGCGGCCGACCCGATGTGCCACTTGCCGACGAGCAGCGTCCGGTACCCCGCGTCGCCGAGGATCCGCGGCAGGCTCGTCTCCCCCTCCCAGGGATTCGTGGAAAGCGTGTCGCCCGCGAGGATCGGCCTCGTCAGGCCGGTGCGCACCGGGAGCCGGCCGGTGAGCATCGCCGAGCGGGTCGGCGTGCAGGTGTTCTGCGCGTAGCAGGAGGTGAGCCGGAGCCCCCCGCGGGCGAGCCGGTCCATGACGGGGGTCGCCGCCCCGGTGGCGATGCCGCCCCCGTAGCAGCCCGGGTCGCCGTAGCCCATGTCGTCCACGACGAGCCAGACGATGTTCGGACGGCGGCCCTGCGCGGCGCGGAGCGCGGCGAGCTTCGCCTCGGCGGCCTCCTCCTGCCCGTCGTGGCGGATCGCGGGCTCGAGGTGCTCGGCGACGCGGACGGCACGGTTGAGGGCCGACTGGGCCGCGACGGGCGCGGCCGCGAGGAGCGCGAGGAGCATCGCCAGCAGGGCGGGCAGTCGGTGTGACATCGGTGTGCTTGTCCGTGATGGACGCGGGAGGAGATGATCGGGGAGATGGCCAGAGGATACCCGGAAGCGATTCCGGCAGGACGGCCGACGGATCGAGGCGGACGGCGAGTCAGCGGAGCTTTCCCATGAGCTGGCGCGAGTGGTACGACGGCCTGGTGAAGCCCTCCTGGACGCCGGAGCCGGCCACGATCGGCACGATCTGGTCGATCCTCTATCCCGTGATCCTCGTCACCTTCGGCTGGGTGTTCGTGCAGGCGTTTCGGGGGAGGATCCCCTGGGCCGTCGCGCTCCCCTTCGCGGTGAACCTCGTCGCCAACCTGGTCTTCACGCCGATCCAGTTCCGCCTCCGGAACCTCCCCCTGGCCACGGCCGACATCCTCGTCGTCCTCGGCACCATCCCCTGGATGATGGCCGCGGTGTGGCGTCATTCGGCGCTCGTGGCGCTGGCGCAGGTGCCGTATCTGGCCTGGGTGTCGATCGCCACGGTGCTCCAGGTGGCGATCACGCTCTGGAACCGCTGACGCGGCTCAGGGTGCGGGCCAGTCGTGCGACTCCTGGCGCGCGAAGCCCTCGACGCGGAGCGACGCGTCGGGGGCGACGTGCACCAGCGCCCAGCCGCTGCTCTCCGCACCGCTCCCCTCCACCATCGCCACGAGGGTGAGGTAGTGGATGCCGGCGATCGTCGTCAGGGCATTGGCATGACTGTGCCCCTGG
>CAWUOA010000323.1:0-4187 GCA_963923225.1 uncultured Planctomycetaceae bacterium | reverse complement strand
GCCTTCGTGACATCGACGACCTCGGCGACGAGTGCCGCCGCCGCAGCCTCGTCGGACGTCTGCGAAACGAGGCCGGCCCGCACGCGGCGGGCGGCGGCGCGGACCGCCGGCTCCGAATCGGTCGAAAGGCGCTCGGCCATCGGCCCCGCGTCGGCGTGCCCGGTGGCGGCGAGCGCCGCGATCGCCGCGGCCCGCGTCGTCGGCGCTCTGGCAGCGTCGATGGCTGCCGTCACGAGCGTGTCGGCGATGCCGGGCACGTCGAGACGGGCGGCGGCGGAGAGCGCCGCCGCGACGATTCGCTCCCCCGAGTCGGAGGCGAGGATTCCGGGGAGGGCCTCGCCGAGCGCCGCGCGGGCCGGCCCCGGATCACGCGTGCCGATCGGCCGCCACGCCCCCCACACCCGGTCGCGCGGCGGGGGCGAGGCCCAGGCGGCGAGCACGTCGATCGCCTGGAGACGCAGTGCCTCCGGCACGCCCGGGGCGGTCACCAACGCCGCCAGCCGCGCTGCGGCCTCAACGCCGCCGACTCGCTCGTTCGCCGCGATCGCGCGGCGGAGGAAGGCGTCGCCGTCGGGGCCCTCGCGGGGCCCGTCGAGCATCGCGGCGGCGAGCGCCGCGCGGGCTTCGGGCACGGGGACGTCCCAGATCGCCCGCGCCGCCTCGAGGACGATCCGCCGGTCGGCGTCGGCGAGGGCCCCCGCGAGGCGTGCATCGCGCACGCGCCGCATGGCGAGCACCGCGGCGAGGCGCACCTCGGCGTCGGCGTCCCGGGCGAGGCTCCCGCGCTCCTCGGCCGTCGCCGCGGCGGCCAGCGCCATCACCAGTGCGTGGCGGAGCCAGGGGTCGCGGGAGTCGCCGGCCTCGCGGACGCGCCGCACCACGGCCGAAAGAATCGGCTCGCGGATCGAGCCGCCGATTCCCTGCGTGAGCTGGCTGGCGAGGGCCACCGCGGCGCTCCGGCGGCAGTGGGGCTCGGGATCGTCGAGGAGCGGCAGGATCGCCGCGGCGAGCGCCGGGGAGGGAATCTCCCCTGCCACGCGCGCCGCCACCGTCCGCACGTCGGCCTCGCCGTCGCGCGTCGCGGCGACGATTCCCCCGTCGATCGCCTTTCCCGGTGGCGAGCCCGCGCGGAGGGCGGCCCGCCCGATCTGTCCCAGCCCCTCGAGCGCGTGGATCTTCGCCAGACGCGGCGCGTCGCCCGAGGCGAGGGCCGCGAGCGTCGCCACCTCGCCACGACGGGCGAGTTCGAACTGCGCCTCGCGGCGGACGCGCCGGTCGGCGTGCCCGAGAAGCGTCCGCAGGCGGTCGGTGTCCACGGCTTGCCAATCGCCGCCGAGGAGCGCCCGCACTTCCGCGACGATGCCATCTCGGGCGGCGTCGGCCGCCGCCGGGAAGAGCCGCCACAGCCGCCCCTTGCCCTCCCCCTCCCAGCCCTGCACCCAGTCGCTCACCCACAAGGCGCCGTCGGGGCCGACCTCGACGTCGGTGGCGAGCACGTGCCGGAAGGTCTCGTCGTGGTCGGCCATCTCGAACGAGGCGCCGCGCGGACGAATCCGGAAGGTGTGGACGAGGCTCGTCGCCGCGGCACCGCGGAAGTCGGCGAGGAAGAACCGCCCCTCGAACCAGGCGGTGAGCCCCGTGCCGGGATAGGCCGCGAATCCCGCCGGGCCGGCGCCGACGTGGCCCACCGGCGGCAGCACCCAGGCCGGCTGGCCGTCGAACGGCATCCGCCAGAGGAGCTCGCGATTGAAGGGGCCGCGATCGGGAAGGTACTGCACCGGCCCGCGCCAGCCGGAGTCTCCCCCCTGGATGACGTGCACGAGGCGCGTCCGATCGCCGCCGTCGGTGTTGTTGTCGCAGGTGAAGCAGTTGCCGAGGTCGTCGAAGGCGAGCTCCTGGGGATTGCGGAGCCCGGTGGCCACCACCTCGAGCCCCGAGCCGTCGGGCTCGCAGCGGAAGACCGCGCCGCTCTCCGGATCGGCGAGGCGCCGCCCCTCGTGCTCCACGGAATAGCCGCGGTCGCCGATCGAGAACCAGATCCGGCCGTCGGGGCCGAGGGTGAGGCCGTGGAGATCGTGCCCCTGGATCGCGGTGCGGACACCGTAGCCGGTGTGGAGCACGGTCTTCACGTCGGCCACGCCGTCGCCGGGATCGTGGAAGCGCCACAGGTTCGGGATGCAGGCGTAGGTCACCTCGCCGCGCCGGGCGAGCACGCCCGCGCCGTGGCCTTCGACGAGCCGGTTGAATCCGGTGGCGAAGACGGTCGAGGCGTCGGCGCGGCCGTCGCCGTCGGCGTCGACGACGCGCTTCAGCCGGTCGGTCTCCACCACCCAGTCCTTCGCCTTCTCGCCGAGGAAGGCGGTCATCGAGGCGAAGCGTTCCTCGACGGTGTCGTTGGCGAGATCCGCGTCGAGCCAGCGGTCGTCGTTGATGCGGACGTTGTCCCCCACCCCCTTGTGGGCTCGGTAAGCCTCGCAGACGTACGCCCTCCCCATCTCGTCGATCGAGAAGGCGACGGGGTTGGCCAGGAGCGGCTCGGCGGCCCACGCCTCCGCCACGAATCCTTCGGGAAGAGCGAACGCCGCCTTGGCCGCCTCCGGCTCGCCCGATGCCGCGGCGACGCGCGGCTCGCGAGGCGGCGGAGGGGGCTCGATCCCGGGCACCTCCGGGGTGGCGGCGAGCGCGGGGCCGGCGAGCATCGCGGAGGCGACGACGAGCCTCACGACGGCGGGCCGGAACGGACGCGGGAGACACATGGCGGGAACCGGCGGCGCCTGGCTCGGTCGCGCGGCCGGCCGGGCGCTCGCGGCCGGTCCGCTCCCGGTGCCGCGGAGAGCGGGCCGGTCAGGATCGGAAGAGTACCTTGTTCACCACCGCCGGCAGCGACTGGAGCGCCTCGCCGCGGGTGACGACCAGATCCGCCCCGGCGGCACTGGCCTCGGCGAGCCGATCGACCGCGACGTGGGGGCCGAAGGCCACGATCTTCGCCGGCCGGAGATGGATCTGCGCGTCGGCGATCGCCTTCGCCCGGGAGACCAGGTCGGTCGCGCCGCGGCCGGCCGATTGGAGATCGACGACGATCACGTCGTACGGGCCCCCCTTCGGCTCGGCCGCCGGGCCCATCGACTCCAACGTCGCGGGAATCGGCCCCGCGGCGCCGGCGATCCGGCTGGCCACCATCAGGTCGGAGGTGACCAGGAGGATCGACAGCGGGCCGCGGCATTCGCTCGTCATCGTGTCGCCGATCCCGTTCACAGCCGCGGCAGCGTCACGCTGGCGTCGAGGACCTTCTTGATCCGGGCCTGGATCTCGGTGAGGTGGGCCCGCGAGTAGTCGTCGAGCTTGACGTCCCCCTTGGCGAGGAGCGCCCCGATCTTCGTGTCGAGGGCCCGCAACTGGGCCGCGGCGATCACCTGGGCGTCCGGGGTGCCGGAAGCGCCCACCGCCAGGCTCGAGAGCCGGGTCAGGTAGGTCCGCTGCAGCGAGCGGCGGACGCTGGGGATGGCGGGCTTGCGGACCGTGTACTCCCCCGGCTGCACCGTGTCGACCTCCGAGAGGATCGCCTTGGTGAGACGGTCGAGGAGCTCGGCGGTGGTGAAGGCGTCCTGGTCGGCGGGGACCTTGAGCTCGCTGTCGCGGACGCGCGAGAGCGTCAGCGGATCGAGGAGCCGGCCGAGGACCCGGTCCTGCCACATGAGCACCACCTCGTGGACGGGATAGTCCTCGCGGTCGGCCTCGCTCGAGCCCCAGTGCATCCAGCGCGTCGAGACGAGCTGGTTGTAGAGCTCCGGCGGGAAGCTGAAGGGCTGGGCCGAGAACATCTGCTGCTCCAGCAGCGTCAGGGCGTCGCGCTGCTTCTGGGCGTCGACGACCCGGAACGGGGCCTGGGCGGCGGGGTCGCCGCGGTGGGCCCGCGAGGTGTGGAGGCCGCCGACGAGACGGGCGGCGAAGTTCATGGCGTTGCCGTGCGCCGTGAGGAGCACGCCGAAGGCCTGGCGGACCCGCTCGTAGCCGGGGGTCTTGCCGCTGGGATCCTTGGCGGTCATCCGCTCCACGAGCGTGGGCATCACCTGGGCCACCAGCTCCGCCCGGGCCCGGGCGAACTCCACCGGATCGGCGCCGAGGTCGAAGCGGTTCGACATCGGGTCGGGGTCGCCCGGCTGGGTGTCCTCGTCGGTGGAGTAGGC
>CAWUOA010000322.1:0-4196 GCA_963923225.1 uncultured Planctomycetaceae bacterium | reverse complement strand
CGTCCCGGCCGGTGGGGAAGGGCTGCCGCGAAGAGCCCTCGCGAACAGGGAGAGCCAGTGATGAAGCGGGTGGGGTGGTCCGTGGCGATCGTCGTCGTCGCCGCCGTGGCGGGATGCTCGACGTCGGCCTACGACAAACAGTTCGAGAACTCGCTCCAGCAGTACCGGGCCGACTCGGCCGCCGGCCGCAAGGGGCGGGCGGTGGCCCGGCCCGTGGCCGTGCAGGGCGAGGGGGGCGAGGCGATCCCCGGCGACGGCCAGCCCCCCGCCGACGGCGCCGTGCCGCCGGGCGTCGTCCCTCCCGGTGCGGTGCCTCCGGGTGCCGCGCCCCCCGCTGGGCAGTGAGCACCATGCCGGAAGGAAGTCCGATGGATCTCCGCCACGAGTTCGACGGCGACACGCTCGCCGTCCCCCTCGATGACGCGCTCCTGCCCGGCGCGGAGGCCGACACCGACGTCGACGTGCGGATCGTCCGCCTTCTGTCCGACACGCACGCCCGAAAGCTGCTCCTCGATTTCACCGGCGTGCGGAACCTCCGCTCGATGGGAATCGCGGCGCTGATGCAGGTCCACAAGGCGTGCAAGGAGAAGGGGGTGGCGCTGGCGGTGTGCGGGCTCGATCCCGAAGTCGCCCACGTCTTCCGGGTGACCGCGCTGACCCGGGTGTTCTCCGTCTACACGACCGCGACCGAGGCCCGCGGGGCGTTCGGCCGTGGCGACGACCCCGATGAACGCTGAACCGTTCGCGGACGCGGCCTCCGTGGAGCCATGGCGGTGAAGATCGCCTTCCCTTGTCCACACTGCGGCACGAAGCTCGCCGTCGACGACTCGTTCGCCGGCCGGAGCGGCCGCTGCCACGCCTGCAACCGGCGGATGGTGGTGCCGGCGAAGGGGGAATTGCCCCTGCTCGCGCCGCGCGGCGGCCCGGCCGCGCGTCCTGCGGCGCAGGGCCAGCCGGCGGCCCGGCCGAAGCCCGCGGCCTCCGGAGACGACGCCGCCCCCTATCGGCTCGCGGCGATCGACGACGCGCCCGCGGCACGCGGCACGGCGTCCCTCCCCGCCGGCACCTCCCCCCGGCCGGCTCCCGTTCAAGCACCGGCTCCCCTTCAAGCACCGGCGTCCGTTCCCGACGATCCCTTCGGCGTCGCCGACGAGGAGGAGTTCGTCGTCTCGCGCGGCGCACCGATGGCCCCCGTCGCGCCGCCGTCGGCTCCCGACGAGGCCCTCCGCGCGTACCGCAACGTCGTCGGGTTCCTCGTCCGCACCTCGACCTGGATCGCCGAGACGAGCTACACCGTGTCGTTCCTCCTCCTCATCCTCGGCATCGCCAGCGGCATGACCGGCGCGCACGCCGTGGCCTCGCTGTGCGTCGCCGCGATCGTGGTGTTCAACGTCGTCGGGCTCGTCGGCGACCTGGCGTCGCTCGTGACGCTCTCCTTCCGCAAGAGTCCGCTCCAGGGGGCGCTGTTCCTCGTTCCGCCCTTCACCTTCTGGTACCTGTGGACCGACTGGCAGCGTTACCGCGAGGCGGCCGGCCGGCTGCGGATCCCCTTGGTGATGCTCGCCGTCGTCGCCGCAGCCCATCTCACCGTCCCCTGGCTCGGCGGCGGCAACGAGGCGGCGCGGGCCGTCGGCGCCGACGTCGAGGGAGTGGTCGACGGGGCGCTCGGCAGCGCCGAGGATGCCGCGGCGCTCGGGGGCGACGCGGTCGAGCCGGCCCGTGGGGCGATCCATCGCTTCCGCGAGGCGCTTCGTGACTGGACGCGGCGGAACGTCCATGACGTCGGGGACGGCGGCGTCGATCCCGGCGCGGCGACTGGGGAGCCGGGCGAGCCGGCGGGAGCACCGGCCCGATGACCACCGACCGTTCCTCCTCCACCGACGACATCCTCCTCGCGCCCGCGGATTCCGCCGCGGCCCGCGCCGTACCGACGCGACGGACGCTCCTGGCGATATTCGCCGGCTTCCTCCTCTTCTTCCATCTCCTCTTCGCGCTGTTGCGTCTGGCCGGCCAGTCGACCGCCACCGACGCGAACGTCTGGTCCCTCGGCCTGCGGGCCGCGGTGGCGGGGGCGGCGCTCGTGCTCTTGCGGGCGCCGGTGCCGCTCTCGCGGCGGGGCCTGCTCGCCGTGGAGGCCTTCCTCGTCGGTGCCGAGACGCTGCTCCTCCTCCACGCGCAGTACACCGGCGGCGTCGCCCTCATCGACGACCGCGACCTGGTCGACGCGGTGGCGCTGGCGAAGAACGGCGTCTTCCGCGCGGCGGTGCTCATGCTCGCCGGCGCCATCCTCGTGCCGCACGCGCCGGCCGTGACCGGGCGGATCGCGATCTCGATCGCCGCGGCGCTGGTCCTCTGCCACGGACTGGTGCTCCACCACGCCGACACGACCCGCCTCGACTGGGACGACGTCGCCGGGGCGCAGATCGTCATGGCCAACGCGCTGTTCCTCATCGCCGCGGCGGCGCTGTCGTGGCTGGCGGCCTGGCGGGCCGGCCCGGGGAGCGACGGCGTCGGGGACCGCCCGGAACAGGAGGGCTGATCGGATGGAGATGGAGCGGCTGCTCAAGGCGACGGTGCAGTTCAAGGCCAGCGACCTCCACCTCCAGGCGGGGAGCCCGCCGGTGGCGAGAGTCGACGGGACGATGGTCCCCTTCAGCGCCCCGCCGCTCGAGGCCGGGCAGCTGCGCGAGCTCGTCGGTCAGGTGGCGGACGCCGAGGCGCTCGAGCGGCTCGAGCGCGAGAAGAGCTGCGACATCTCCTGGCTCGTCCCCGGCGTGGCCCGCTTCCGCATCAACGTCTTCCACGAGCAGGGGCGGCTGTGCGTCGTGGCCCGCACGATCCCGCTGGGCATCAAGCCCTTCGAGGAGCTCGGCCTCCCGCCGGTGCTCCGCGAAATCGCCGACGAGGAGCGCGGGCTCGTGCTCGTCACCGGCACCACCGGGAGCGGCAAGAGCACGACGCTCGCCGCCATGGTCGACCACCTGAACCGCACGAAGCGCCTGCGGATCGTGACCATCGAGGACCCGATCGAGTTCGTCCACGAGTCGCAGAAGTGCCTGGTGGCACAGCGCGAGATCGGCCGCGACACCCCCGACTTCGCCGAGTCGCTCAAGCGCGCCCTCCGCCAGGATCCCGACGTGATCCTCGTCGGCGAGCTGCGCGACGCGGAGACGATGCGGATCGCGCTGCAGGCGGCCGACACCGGCCATCTCGTCTTCAGCACCGTCCACACCACCAACGCCTCGTTCACGATCCAGCGGATCGTGTCCATGTTCCCGCCGGAGGAGCGGGAGCTGCTGCAGACGCAGCTCTCGGCGAACCTCGCCGCCGTGGTGAGCCAGCGGCTCGCCTCCCACAAGGCGAAGGAGAAGGGGCGGATCCCGGTCGTCGAGGTGATGCGGAACACCGCCGTGATCCGCAAGGCGATCCTCGAGGGGCGGGTGACGAGCCTCCCCCAGGCGATCGCCAACCGCGACGGCGGGATGCAGCTCTTCGACCAGCACCTCGCCGACCTGTGGCGGGCCGGGCAGATCACCGGAACCGAGGCGCTGCGCCTGGCCACGAACCCCGAGGCGGTGGCCCTGGCGATGCGCGGGATGTCGACCCTCGACACGTCGAGCGGGCTCGTGCGGTAGCGCGGCCCGTCGCCCGCGCCGGGGGGGCCGGAGGGCCTGCGGGACGTCAGCCCCGCCCCACCGCGACGCGCTCGACGCGGTCGAGATTGTCCTTCCCCGCGGCCCCTCCCACGAGGATCACGCCGTCGCCGTCGGCCACGAGGCGGTGGACGATGCGGGGCGCGAGCGCGGCGATCTCGCGCCACGCTCCCGCGGGCTCGTCGAGCTCGAGGAGGCGGCCGTCGGCCACGCTCGCCAGGAGACGGTCGCCGAGGCTGCAGGCCGCCGGCGCGAAGCCGTTGCCTTCCGGGCCGGGGAGATCGGGGCCATGGCTCCAGACGCCGGTGAGGGGATCGAGGACGTCGACCGAGAGGCTCATCTCGTCGGAGTCGGTGAAACCGCCGAGGACCCACACCTTCCCGCGGTGGGCCGCGGCGGTGAGCGCCCGGCGCGTGAAGGGCTGCGGGAGCGTGCGCCAGGCCGGCTCGGCCGCGGCCAGATCGAGCGCGGCGGCGGAGTCGAACCACTCCTCGCCGTCGTCCCCCCGCATGTTCCACCCCCCGACGATCCACAGCGTGCCGT
>CAWUOA010000321.1:0-4218 GCA_963923225.1 uncultured Planctomycetaceae bacterium | reverse complement strand
GCCTGATGGCCGCCGGCGTGCCGATCACCAGCCCCGTGGCCGGGATCTCGGTGGGCCTGGTGAAGAAGTCGGAGCACGAGTGGAAGCTCCTCACCGACATCATCGGTGACGAGGACCACTACGGCGACATGGACTTCAAGATCGCGGGCACCCCGACCGGCATCACCGGGATCCAGCTCGACCTGAAGATCGACGGCATCTCGCCGGCGATCATCGAGGCGACGCTGAAGCAGTCCCGCGAGGCCCGTCTCGAGATCCTCCGCACGATGCTCTCGGCGATCCGCCGTCCGCGTCAGGAGATCTCGCCGTGGGCGCCGCGCCTCCTGCGGACCCAGATCAACCCGGAGAAGATCGGCCTCCTCATCGGCCCGGGTGGCAAGACCATCCGTGCCATCCAGGAGTCGACCGGGGCGAGCATCGAGGTCGAGGACGACGGCACCGTGACGGTCGCCAGCCACGACGCCGAGGGGGCGATGGCGGCGATGGCCAAGGTCGAGGCGCTCACCGCCTCGATCCAGGTCGGCCGGATCTACGAGGGCCGCGTCACGAGCATCAAGGACTTCGGCGCCTTCGTCGAACTCGTGCCCGGGAAGGACGGTCTCTGCCACATCAGCGAGCTGTCCGACGAGTACGTCTCGAGCGTCGGCGATGTCTGCCGCGTCGGCGACATCATGCGGGTCAAGGTGATCGCCGTCGACGACCAGGACCGCGTCAAGCTCAGCCGCAAGGTGGCCATGCGCGAGCTGGCCGAGAACGGCGGCGGCAACGCCCCTTCCTGATCGGTCGGCGCGATCGACGACAAGGCTCCCGGGCGCCGCCCTCGACGGCGGCGCCCGGGGCCATCGTCTCCAGCGGGGGCAGCCCATGTCGGCCACAGACGATTCGCAGCCGCCGCGGGCCGAGACGTACGCGGAGTTCGCGGCGCTCGTCGGGGCCCTGGCCCACGAGATCCGCAATCCCCTCTCGACCATCCGGCTCAACATGGAGCTGTTGGCGGAGGACTTCGAGAACACCGACCCCGACTCCCCCACCAAGCAGCGCGACCGGCGCGCGAAGGCGAAGATCGAGCTCGTGCGGGAGGAGTGCGACCGGCTGCAGAAGCTCCTCGGCGATTTCCTCGATTTCGCCCGGCAGGAGTCGCTCTCCCTCGAGCCGGGGAGCCTCAACGAGGAGATCGAGCAGCTCCTCGACTTCTTCGCCCCGCGGGCCCGCGAAGCCCGGGTGGAGATCGTCCGGTATCTCGATCCCGAATTGCCGCTGGTGCGCCTCGACCGCGAGACGTTCCGTTCGGCTCTGCTGAACCTCCTCATCAACGCCGTGCAGGCGATGGACGGTGGCGGGCAGATCGTCGTCCGCACGCGTCCCTCCGGCCTCGGAGTGGCGCTGGAATTGATCGATACCGGCCAGGGGATGTCGGAGGAGACGCTGGCGAAGGTCTTCCGGGCCTTCTACACCACCAAACAGGGCGGCTCGGGACTCGGCTTGCCGACGGCCAGGAAGATCGTCGAGGCCCACGGTGGCTCGATCGACATCGAAAGCGCGCCAGGACGCGGGACGAAGGTCACGATCCGGCTCCCGTCCCCCCCGCGGCTCCCCACCGGCCGGCCCGGCCAGGCGGCGACGGCCGCACCCTCCCCCTGACCCCGGGCTCGCCGCCGGGCGTGCGGCGCGCCCCGGCTCGCCGCTGGACGGCCGGCCGTCGGCCTACGTACCATCGCTCCCATGCCCTCCTCCACCCGAGATTCCGGCGCCGCCGCCGTGCCCGAAGCCGGCACCCAGAAGCTCGTGCGCGTGCTCGTCGTCGACAACGACATCGTGCACGCCCGCACGATGGGCGAGGGCCTCAGCCGTCTCGGCTACCAGTGCTCGATCGTCGGCAGCGGCACGGAGGGAGCGCGGAAGATCGAACAGGAGTCGTTCGACGTCGTCGTCACCGACCTGATGATGAACGACGTCGGCGGCCTCGAGATCCTGTCGCGGGCGAAGGCCGCCTCGGCCGAGACCGAGGTCATCGTGGTCACCGGCCACGGCACCGTCCCCTCCGCGGTGGCGGCGATGCAGCAGGGCGCCTTCACCTACCTGCAGAAGCCGCTCGACCTGTCGCACCTCCGCACCGCGGTCGACCGGGCCAGCGAGGGCGTCCGTCTCAAGCGTCAGAATCTCGAGCTCCACCAGCGGCTCGACGAGAAGTTCGGCTTCGAGGGGGTGGTGGGCCAGAGCCCGCAGATGCTCGCCCTCGTGGAGCGGCTCAAGCGCATCGCCCCCACCGACGCCACGGTCCTCATCCAGGGGGAGACCGGCACGGGCAAGGAGCTCGTCGCCCAGGCGATCCACCAGAACAGTCCGCGGAAGACGAAGCCGTTCGTGGCTCTCAACTGCGCGGCGCTCTCGGAGAACATCCTCGAGAGCGAGCTTTTCGGGCACGTCCGCGGGGCGTTCACCGACGCCTCCAGCGACCGGGTGGGCAAGTTCGAGTACTCGAGCGGCGGCACGCTGTTCCTCGACGAGGTCGGCGACATGCCGATGCCGACCCAGATCAAGCTCCTCCGGGTCCTGGAGTCCGGGGAGATCACCAGGGTCGGCTCGAACACGCCCATCCGGGTCAACGTCCGCATCCTCTCCGCCACCAATCGCAACCTCGAGGACGCGATCGCGGCGGGGGCCTTCCGCAGCGACCTCTACCACCGGCTGAAGGTGGTGACGATCGGCATTCCCACCCTCCGCGAGCGTGCCGCCGACATCCCGCTCCTCATCGAGCACTTCGTGCGGATGTTCGCCCGCCGCCACGGCAAAGCGATCAAGGGGGTGTCGCTCGCGGCCCGGATGAAGCTCGCGGCCTTCCCCTGGCCGGGGAACGTCCGTCAGCTGCGCAACGTCATCGAGAGCATGGTGGTCGTCGACTGCGACGAGACCCTCGACGTCGACGACCTCCCTCTCGAGCTCGAGCCGGCCGTGCCCGCCCCCGGAGCGCCCGCCGTCGTCGTGGAGGAGGCGGGGCAGGGTTCGCTGGCGGGCCTCGTGGGGCGGAAGCTCGAGGAGGTGGAACGGCTGTTCATCGCCGAGACGCTCAAGATCACCGGCGGCAACCGCGAGCAGGCGGCCGAATTGCTCGGCATCGGGGAGCGCACGCTCTACCGGAAGATCAAGGAGTTCCAGCTGTCGTGATTTCGGCGGCCCCGGCCGCCGTCCGACCGCACGATCCATGGGACGCATCCGCACCCTGCCGATGTCGGTCGTCAACCGCATCGCCGCCGGAGAGGTGGTCGAACGCCCGGCGAGCGTCGTCAAGGAGCTGCTCGAGAACGCCCTCGACGCGGGGCCGACACGTGTCTCCGTGGCCCTCGAGCAGGGGGGCGTGGGGCTGGTACGCGTCGTCGACGACGGCTGTGGGATCGAGGAGGAGGACCTGCCGCTGGCGGTGTCGCCGCACGCCACGAGCAAGCTGCGCGTCGCGGAGGACCTCGACCAGATCGGCACCCTCGGCTTCCGCGGCGAGGCCCTGGCATCGATCTCCGAGGTGGCCCGGGTCGTGATCCGCTCGCGCACCGCGACGGCGGCGCACGGCGCCCGGCTCGAGGTCGACGCCGGCCGGGCCGGGCCGGTCGAGCCGGAGGGCTGCGCCGTCGGCACGACGGTGGAAGTCCACCAGCTCTTCTCGAAGGTCCCCGCCCGGCGCGCGTTCCTCCGCTCGCCCTCGACGGAATGGTCGCACGCGAGCGAGGCGTTCGTGCGCACGGCGCTGGCCCATCCGGCGGTGGCCATGACGCTCGACCACAACGGCCGGAGGGTCCACGACCTTCCCGCCGCCGACACCTGGCGGACCCGGATCGGCGACTTGTTCGGCGCGGCGCTGGCCGAACGGCTGGTGGAGGTGGAGGCGTCCGACGACGGGATCGCCGTCCACGGTCTGGTGGGCCGCCCCGAGGACGACGTCGCCGGCAACCGCTACCAGCACCTGTTCGTCGCGGGCCGGCCCTTCCGTGACCGCTCGATCCTCCACGCGGTGCAGGAGGCCTACCGCGGCGTGCTCCTCACAGGGCGGCAGCCGATCGTCTTCCTCCGCTTCGAGATCCCCGCCGACATGGTCGACGTCAACGTCCACCCGGCGAAGATGGAGGTCCGCTTCCGCGACCCCTCCCGCCTCTACCGCCTCGTGCTTCAGTCCCTGCGGACGAAGTTCCTCACGTTGGATCTCCGCGCCCCGCTGACGCCGCCGGC
>CAWUOA010000320.1:0-4238 GCA_963923225.1 uncultured Planctomycetaceae bacterium | reverse complement strand
ACAACGCCGACATCCGTCAGGCCGACCACCACGGCCTGGCCGCCTTCATCCAGCGCACCAGCCTCTTCAAGTCCGACGGCGACCCCAAGGCAGTGCTCGCCGAGAAGGCCGAGGGGGAGGTCGACTTCACGTCCGTCTTCACCAGCGACACGACGAAGGCCGTGCGGCCCCGCCTTCCGGAAGGGGCCACGCTCGTCGCCGAGCCGCTCGCGGAACCGGGCGACGAATGGACGACGGCGCCGGCGAAGAACGTCCGCGGTGTGCCGTCCCACAGCCGGCGCAAGGCCCTCGCGGCGATGCTCCGCGGGAGCACGGAGTTCCGCCGCACGATGGCCAACCGGGTGTGGGCGGCATTGATCGGCCGCGGCCTGGTCCATCCCCTCGACGGCCACGATCCCGACAACGCCCCGGTCCATCCGGAGCTCCTCACGCTCCTGGCCGACTCGCTCCGCGACGGCGGCTTCCGACTGAAGGGCCTGGTCCGCGCGATCGCACTGTCGCGCGTCTACGGCCGTGGCGTCGAGCCCCCGGCGATCGACGCGACGGCGGCGACGGCTGCGGCGGCGCTCGTCGAGCCGCTGGCCGCGGCGAGGAAGACGGAGGACGCGGCGCTCGCCCCGCTCCAGACGGCCGCGACCGAGGCCCTCGCCCGATTCGACGCGCTCCTCGCCGAGGATCGCACGCTGCTCGACGAACTGCTCCCTCTCGTCGACGCGCGGAACAAGGCCCGCACCGCCGCCGACAAGACCGCCGACGAGAAGAAGGCCGCCGACGGGGAGCTCGCGAAGAAGCAGTCACAGGCAGAGTCGCTCGCCGGGGCGGCGGCGAAGGCGGCCGAGGCGGCGGCGATCCTTCCCGACGACAAGGTCCTCGCCGGCGCCGCGGAAATCGTCGCGGCCCGCTCGGCCGAGTTCGCCGCCACGGTGGAGGCGGCCAAGGGGGCGGTCGCGGCGAAGGCGGCCGAGCTCGACGCCGCCACGAAGACCCTCGCCGCGGCACGGCAGGCCTGCGACGCGGTGACGGCGAAGCGGCCGTCGCGCGAGGCGCTCGCGGCCGCCGACGAGGCGGCGATCGCGGCGAGAGCGGCGTGGCGCGACGCGAAGTACGCCCTGGCGCGCACCGATCTCCGTCTGGCGCTGGTCCGCGACATCCTCAGGCTTCCCGAGGTGGCGGCCGATCCGGTGGCCGCGGCGGCGCTCCGCCAGGCGATCGTGGCCCGTCAGACCGACCTGGGGCAGGTGGCGCGGCTGCGGGCGCTGTCGCCCGAGCAGTTCGCCTTCGGCCTGCTCACCGCCACCGGGTCGTACGAGTCGTTCCGCTCGACCGCGGAGAAGAAGCTCGAGAGCGAGCCGCCGGAGGTCCTCAAGAACGCCGCGCCGGAAGCCGCCCCGGCGATCCGTGCCGTCGCCCTCGAGACACGCACGATCCAGGAGGCCTCCGGCTTCCTCTCCACCGTCGCCGGCCTGCAGGGGGATCCGCTCGCCGCCGACTTCCAGACCTCGGTCAATCAGGCGCTGTGGCTCGGCAACTCGCCCGAGGTCGCAGGATGGGTCCAGGGGGCGGCGACGACGCTGGCCGGCAAGGCGCCCGATCCCGCGGCCATCGCCGACGAGGCCTTCCTCGCCGTGCTCTCCCGGCATCCCGACGACGCCGAGCGGGCCGACGTGGCCGCGACGATCGCCTCCCGCTCGGACGACCGCCCCGCCGCGGTCGCGGAGGTCCTGTGGGCCCTTCTGGCAAGCAGCGAGTACCGCTTCAATCACTGACCGTCGCGCCCGCGCGATCGACCGCATCCCCGCGGAGAATCCCCCATGCACCACCGAGCGAACCCGGCCTGCGGATCGGCCGACCATCTCCTCTCCCGCCGCGCCCTCCTCGGCGGGATGGCGGCGGCGGCGGCGACCGGGCTCGCCGCTCGGCCGGCGCTGGCCAAGGGGGTCGAGCGTTCGGGGAAGCGCGTGTTGCAGATCTTCCTCCACGGCGGCGTGAGCCAGCTCGAGACCTGGGATCCGAAGCCGGGCACCGCCACCGGCGGCCCCTTCCGCGCGATCCCCACCAGCGTGCCGGGGCTGCACGTCAGCGAACTGCTCCCCTTCACCGCCCGGCAGATGCACCGACTGGGCCTGATCCGCAGCATGACCGGCGGCTCGGACGACCATGGCCGCGGGCAGCGCGAGATCTTCAGCGGCCGCAACCAGCCCGCCCCGCTCGACGTCCCCGATCTCGGCCCCGTGGTCGCCAAGACCTGCATGCCCGACGACTTCGCCCTCCCGGGCCACGTCCTCATCCGCGGTGCGGGAGGCAGCCCGGGCAACGCCTCCTATCTCGGCCCCCGCTACGCCGGCGTGGTCATGGAGGATGCCAAGCCCCCCGCGTTCACCGAGCGGCCCGCCGCGCTCTCCGTCGACGCCGATCGGCGCCGCTCGGCGCTCCGTGCCCGGCTCGACGACCGCTTCACCGCGCGCCGCCGCACGGCCGACACCGACGCCTACACCTTCTCCTACGGCCAGGCGCTCGACCTCCTCGACCAGAAGCAGGTCTTCGACGTCGGCCTCGAGTCGCAGCGTGATCAGGATCGCTACGGCACGCACGAGTTCGGCCGCCACTGCCTCATGGCCCGGCGACTGCTCGAGCACGGCGTCCCCTTCGTGCAGGTCAACCACTCCAACTACGACACCCACTTCGAGAACTTCGACTTCCACATCGAGCAGCTCGGCGAGTTCGACAAGCCCTTCGCCACGCTCGTCGAGGATCTCGCCGCCCGCGGCCTCCTCGAGGACACGCTGGTGTGCGTGATGAGCGAGTTCGGCCGCACGCCGCGGATCAACGCCGGCTATGGCCGCGATCACTGGGGCAAGAGCTGGAGCGTGCTCGTCGGCGGGGCGGGGATCCAGCCCGGCGCCCTGATCGGTGCCACCAGCGCCGACGGCACGGAGGTCACCGACCGCCCCGTCGACCACGGCCACGTCTTCCACACGATCCTCCAGGCGGTGGGGGTCGACTCCACCGCCGACTTCCACATCGGGGGCCGCGAGTTCCCCATCGCCGATCCCTCGAAGGAGCCGATCCGCGAGATGCTCGCCTGATCGCGCTCGCGTCCGGACACCGCCCATGCCCGATCTCCCCCCCGTCGATCCCGCGCAGGCCCACGAGACCGCCTCGCACAAGCACGACCGCCCGCTCGTCTCCTGCGCCTGGGAGCCGCTCGGCCGCTTCGTCACCTTCGGCGCCGAGGACGCCTCGCTCCACCGCTTCGCCCTCGAGGGCGCCACGGCCGTCGCGTACCCGGAGGCGCACGATTCGTGGGTGCGGGCCCTCGGCTTCTCCCCCGACGGCCGCTTCGCCTTCTCCGGCGGCTACGACGGCAGGCTCTGTCAGTGGACGCTTCCCGGCGACCCGGTCGCGGCGGTCCGCGCGGTTCCCGCCCACGACGGCTGGCTGCGGGCGCTTGCCGTGAGCCCCGACGGCACGAAGCTCGCCACCTGCGGCAACGACCGGCTCGTGAAGCTCTGGACCATCGCCGACGGAGTGGTCGCCGAGACGCCCGCCTCGGTCGGCACGGGGCACGAGTCGCACGTCTACGAGGTCGCCTGGAAGCCCGACGGCTCCGCCCTCGCCTCGTGCGATCTCAAGGGTCACGTGAAGGAGTGGAGCCCGGCCGGAGCGCCGGTGCGCGACGTCGGCAAGGCGGAGGCGCTCTGGAAGTACGACGAGGGCTTTCGGGCCGACATCGGCGGCGCTCGCGCGATCGCCTTCCGCGCCGACGGGCTGCAGCTGGCCGTGGGCGGGATCACGGCCGTCACCAACGCCTTCGCCGGCGTCGGGCATCCCGGGGTGTCGGTGCTCGAGTGGGGCGACGGCAAGCTGGCGACGCTCCTGGAGCCCAAGGAGAAGCAGCAGGGAGTCTGCTGGGGGATCGCCTGGCATCCGCAGGGCTTCTGGATCCAGGCCGCCGGCGGCGGAGGCGGCGGGTGGCTGCGGTTCTTCAAGGCGGGGGAGACGAACGAGTTCCACGCCGTGAAGCTCCCCGCCAATGGCCGGGGCCTGGCCCTCTCCCCCGACAAATCCAAGGTCGCCGTGGCCCTGGCCGACGGCCACCTCAAGATCTTCGCCCTCACGCCGAAGCCGGCGTGAGCCCGCGGCCCTCGCGGCCGGGCGTCAGACGGCCCCGAGCCCCGGCCGGCCGGCGAGGCAGTCGGTGTGGAGGAGCCCATCGTCGATCCTGAAGAGTCCCGGGA
>CAWUOA010000319.1:0-4241 GCA_963923225.1 uncultured Planctomycetaceae bacterium | reverse complement strand
CCAACGCGGAAAGGGCCGGGGAAACGCGGCGAATCAGGTTGAGGTGGTGCATGAGGGCAAGGATACCCAGCCTGGCCGCCCCGTCGGGTGTCCGGCGGACCGTGGCAGCCGCGCCGGGGAATGGTCAGGGAACCTTACGACCAACCTTACGGAATATTGATCGCCGCAGGTGTCTAAGTATTCTGGGGGGCCTCAGGGGAACTAACTCTTTGGCAAGGAATTGCCCATGCTCACCGCCGACATCGCTCTGGTCGTGGTCGCCGTGGCTTTTTGCACCGCCGTGTCGGCGTATTTCCTCGCCGGGGGTGGCCAGTTCGAAACGCGGGTCCGCGAGCGCCACTGAGCCGCCAGGGCGGCGGATCAGGATGGTCCGTCGCGGGGGAGTCCGCTCAGACGCGTGAGCCCCTGAACAGTCGGCCCGCCGGTCCCCCCAGGAGCGCCGGCAGCACGACCAGGTCGCCTGCCAGCGCCGCGGCCACCAGCAGCGCCAGCATCCAGGCGAACTGCCGCGTCGGGGCGAACGAGCTCGCCGCGAAGGCGAGGATCCCGATCCCGCACACGGTGGAACTTTCCCCGAGCGCCGCGGCCGAGTGCCGGAACGCGGCGTGCACCGCCTCCTCCCTTTCGGCGGCCGACGGAACGCCACGTCCCGCGTCCCCGTCGCGGCCCAGCGCGCGGCGGAAAAAAGTGAGGAAGTGGAACGTCCCGTCGACCGCCATGCCGAGGGCGATCGACGCCGTCATCACGCTGCCGATGTCGAGCGCGGTTCCGGTCCAGCCGAGGAGCCCGAAGAGGAGGAGCATCGGGAACACATTGGGGATCATCGCCACGGCGCCGGCGACGACGCCCCCCTCCACCGTCATCATCACCGCCGAGATCACCACCAGCGCCGAGAGGAAGCTCGAGAAGAGATCGCCGAGGAGCGTCTTCTGGATGGCGCCGATGAGCGGCATCACTCCGGTGAACCGCGCCTCCACCCCGGCCGCGTCGCCGCCCCTGGCCGCCACGATCGGCTCGATCTCTCCCCGCACCCGCTCCAGGAACTCCCCGTAATCGATCCCGGCGAGCGCGGACGATCGGGCGGTGACCCGCCACGATTGCCCGTCGGCGGCGTCGCGGACGACGCGGAGGTCGGAGAGGCCAGCGAGGGCCGATCCGAGCTTCCTCGCGACGATCGTCCTCCGCATCGTCGACAGCGTCCCGCCCGACGGCGGCGCGTCGGGGAGGAACGTGGCCGCCGACACCACCCCCGTCACGCCGGGCAGGCGCCCGAGCGCCTCGCCCGCCTCGCGCACCATCGCCAGCCGCTCCGCCGCGCGGAGCGTCGAGTCGGGCGCGAAACGGAGCACCACCTCCACCGGCACGAGCGGCCCGACGTGCGACTCGAGCCAGCGGTAGTCGCGGATGACGCGGGTTTCCGGCGTGAAGAGCGTGTCGATGGCCACCGACGTGCGCAGGCCCGGAAGCCCCGCGGCCGCAGCCGCCATCGCCGCGGCCGCCGCCGTCACGATGGCGCTCCTGCGGCGGAGCGTGAAGGTGGCGAATCGCGCCGACCGGTCTCCCGTTCCGCCCGCCCGGCGCGCCTCGATCGGCCAGCGAGAAAACAGCCCCGGCAGGACGAGGAACAAGAGCGTCAGCGTCGCCATCACGCCGACCGCGGCGTGGAATCCGAACACCCGGATCGGCTCCAGTTCGCTCACCACCAGCGATCCGAGGCCCAGCGCCGTCGTCCCGGCCGAAAGCAGGCAGGGAAGCCAGCCGACGCGGATCGCGCGGCGCTCCGCTCCTGCGGCCGGCCCCCGCGTCCGGCTCTCGACGAGGTAATTGACCAGGTGGATACCGCCGGAGACCCCGAGCGTGAGCACGAGCAGCGGCATCACGATCAGCACGGGGTTCATCCGGTCACCCCAGGCGTGGAGCGACAGGAACGAGAGCCCCACGCATTCCAGCGCCAGCACGAACACCACCGCCGCGTACACCAGCGACCCGAGCGACCACCAGGTGAGGAGGAAGATCAGCAGCCCCGCCGGCGGGCCATAGACGCGCAGGCTCTCGGCGCTGGCGTCGTCGACCGAGACGTTGTCGATCACCGGGCCGGCGAGATGGAGGTCGGCGTCCGCCACGCCTGCCGCGGCGGCCAGACGCTCCCGCACCCAGGTGGTCGCGCGGCGGCGGTCGACGAGCCCCGCGCGCGTGAAGCCGATCACGACGCAGGTCTGTACTCCGTCCGGCCCCACGAGGACTCCGCGGAGGCGCCGGATCGCTTCGTCGGGTTCGAGCGACAACGGCTCCGCCGTGAGCCGGTCGACCACGTCCGATCCCGACACCACCTCGTCGAACCAGGGCCTTCCCGCCGGGTCGCGCGGCGCGTCCGCCGCGGTTGCCTCCGCGACGAAGCGCGCGATGCCGGGGCTGCCGACGGTGCACCCGGGCCACGAGGCGACGATCACGTCGCCGCTCCCGAACTCCGCCGTGAACCTGTCGTAGGCGACACGTGGCGGATATGCCGCCGGCACCCACTCGATCGGGGTGGTCGACTCGACGGAAAGGATGCCGATGGCCGACCGAACCACCGGCGGCGCGATCGCCGCGAGGCACAGCATCGTCGCCACGCTGATCCGGAAGAGCCGCGGATCCCCCGGACCGACGGTCCGCGGGTCGTCGATCGAGCTCGCGGGGCCCATCCGGTCGTCGCCGTCCTTTCCTGCCGCCCGCCGGGCGCCGTCTTCCATGCCACGCCCGCCGGGGCGGTATGATACGTCTTCACCCGCGGAGCGACATCGATGGTCATGGACCGACCTGGCGAGGCACTCGCCTTTTCCTTCCGGCAGGGGGCGATCGCCCTTCTGCTCTCCTGCCTCCTCCTCGCCGCTCGAGCCGCCACGGCCGCCGAACCGGCCGGCGGCGTCGATCTGGCCGGCAGCCGCGTCTACGCCTTCGTCCCCAAAAAAGGCCTCGGCCACGACCACGCCATCGAGGGGACGCTTTCCGCCGGCCAGGTGCGGCTCGGCGCCGCCGAGGCGGCGGGCCGGCTCGTCTTCGACATGCGCTCCTTCCGGGCCGACGGTCCGCAGGCCCGCAAGCTCCTCCGCCTGGCCGGCGAGACCGACGCCGGCACCCGCAAGCAGGTCGACGACAACATGCTCGGCCCCGCCGTCCTCGACGTCGACCGGCACCCGACGGCGACCTTCGAGATCCGCTCGGCCCTCCCCTCGGCGAAGCCCGCCGCCGCGGGAAAGACCGCCTGGGAACTGAGCGGCTCCTTCACGCTCCACGGCGTCACCCGGCCGCTCACGGTCCGGGCCGAGGCGGAGGCCGCCGGGCCGGTCGAGCGGCTGTGGGGCAGCTTCACGATCAAGCAGACCGACTTCGGCATCAAGCCCTTCTCGAAGCTCGGCGGCGTCGTCGGCATCGCCGACGAGCTGACGATCTACGGCGACATCCGCGTCGCCGCTGGGGCTCCCCGATGATCTCCGTCCCCCCTTCGGCGTCGCCGAGGCTCCGCCACTTCAGCACGCTCCTGAACGCCTACCGGAGTGACGCCATGCAGTACGTCTGCATCGGCGCCGAGCGTGCCTGAGCCCCGCCCGTTCACCCGTCCCGCCCCCTCCCACACCCCAGCGCTGGCACGGATGCGTCGCACCGCGGGAATCCTCTTCGGCGTGGCCACCCACGCCCTCTTCGCCTTCACCGTCTGGCACCTGGTGTGGTTCCTGAAGGGGGACGATCCGGGACCGGCCGCGGCGGCGGCGTTCGCGCCGGAGATGGCGGCGGCATTGGCCGTCGACCTCCTCTTGGCGCTGGTCTTCGCGGTGCCGCACAGCGTGCTGCTGGTGCCCGAGGTGCGGAAGCGGATCGTGGCGGGCGGTTTGGAAGCGCCCCTCTACGGCTGTCTGTACTGCGTCGTCACCTGCCTGGCGCTCCTGGTGACGATCCTCTGCTGGCGGCCGATCGACCTCGTGCTGTGGCGTTGGCCGGGGGCGTCGGCAGGCGTGGTATCGGCCAGTTTCGTCGCCTCCTGGGGGGCTCTCCTGGGGAGCCTCCACCTCACCGGTCTCGGCTGGCAGACGGGCCTCACCCCCTGGTGGCACTGGGTCCGCGGCCTGCCGGTGCCCAAAAGGGGCTTCGTGGAGCGCGGGGCCTATCGGTTCCTGAGGCATCCGGTCTACTTGAGCTTCCTGGGCCTGGTGTGGTTCGTGCCGGTGATCACGCTCGACAGGGCCGTCCTGATGGCGGTCTGG
>CAWUOA010000318.1:0-4246 GCA_963923225.1 uncultured Planctomycetaceae bacterium | reverse complement strand
AGCCGGCGGCCGCCGGCTGCCATGAGGTGGTGTGGGCGGTCGGGGCGAGGAGCCTCGGGAAGGCACCGGTCGTCGTGCCCGGACCGGGGCCCGGCACCGTCGGCATCCCGGCGGCCGGACCGCGGGGCGCCGGAGTCTGCGGCGAGGCCGGCAGCGCGGGAATGGGCACCAATCGCGGCGTGGTGCCGAGGGCCGCGCCTGCCGCCGGACTCGCCGAGGGGGTGGACGTCGCCGGCAGGGAAGGCTTGGCCGGTTCGGATGCCCCGGGAGCGGCTGGAACGGCCGTCGGTGCCGCACCCGATGCTCCGGGCGTCGCGGGCACCGAGTCGCGGCTGGCGGATGCGCCGGGCTGCGTCGCGACCGATCCGCCGACCGATCCGTTGGGAGCGACCGCGCCCTGGGGAGCGAACGTCTTGGGAGTCTCGGTGATCGGCCGCAGCGACGGCGCGGGGTTGAGCGTCGGCGGAGCGGTGGGCTGGAGCGCGGGGCCCTGGTTCTGCGGGATGGCGAAGGTGCCACCTTGCGGGACGATCTGTGGCGTGACCGGCGCGACCGACCCGGGCTGGAGCGCGGGTGCCGCGATGCTCGTCTGGCCGGGAAGGACCTGCTGCCCTATGTCGGCACCCGCGGCGCCCCAGGCGCTCGGCGCCGCGGCGGCCGCCGGAGCCGTGGCCGGGGCCGTGAACGGACTGGCGACCGCTCCCGCCGGACCGGGCGCGACGGAGGTCCCGGGAACCCAAGCCGATCCTGCCGTGGGAGCCGCGGCCGGAGCGAAGGCGGGAGCGACGCCGACCGCCGGCTGGCCGTAGGCGGGCTGGGCATAGCCCTGCTGCGGCTGCATCTGCACGTACTTGGTGGAGTAGACCGCGCGGTACTGCGTCACCGGCACGTTCACCGGTTGCTGGACGTAGTTGGTCACCTGCTCCATGCAGTCGCGCGGGCAGCCGGTGCAGGGATCGATCTCGCTGGACGGCTTGTAGCTCGTCACCGGCACGGACCGGTACTCGGTGCGGTAGGTGGTCTCCGGCACGTAGCTCACCTGCTGCACGGGAACCATGACCGGCGGCGGCGGGGCGGGGACCGGAGCCGGCGCCATGACGGGCGCCATCACCGGAGCCGCGACCGGTGCCACGGCGTAGGCCTGCGGGGCCCTGGCGAAACAGGAATGGAACCCGGCGAAGAAGTCGTTGAGGCAACATTGGGCAGGGGCGGTGCGGGCCTGCGCGACGACGATCGCCCCTGCCAGTTCGAGTGCCACGACCAGACGACGCGCGTTCATGACGATTCCTCGCGACCTGCTGCCGGCTCGTTCGCGGTGCACGGCCCTCACGGAGGGCGACGTGCACGCGACCGATCGCGGGGCGTCCGAAGGGGCGCTGAAATCCGCGATCACGACAAGCCTAGGTTGCCTGCGGGGGGGACTGGGCAAGGGATTCCGCCCGATGATTCATGAATTCCCGTCGTCGGCCCGGCACGACCGTCACCACGGGCACGACCGGAACCGCCGCGGCCCTCCCCCCGCGTCCGGCGATTCAAATCCGGTCCGTCGGAGCCGGACCACGCCGGCCCAGCCCAGTCTCGACGTGCCTGCCGCGGTGCTCGAAAAGGTCGTAGAGAAGGTCGAGCGACAGACGCAGATCCCCCGCCCCGGCCGAGAAGCAAGCGGCGAGATCGTCCGCGTCGATGACGTCGCCGAACCACGTTCCGTGCCCCGGGAGGGTCTTCACGATCGCGCCGAGGAGCGACACGGTCGTCCGACACTCCACGAACGTGGCCGGCCACCCGGGTCGGTGCGCGGTGACGACGATCCCGACACCGCCCAGCCAGGCCGCCACCCTGACGGCGAGACGGCCCGCACCGCCGAGCACTTCCCAGCCATCGACGCAGGCGACGCCGCCGCGGCCGACCGAGCGGACGCCCCGCAGGACGTCCACGGTGTCGGCCCCCCGCCGGACGCGGATGACGTGCACGGGAATCGACCTCCGCGCGAGAACACCCGCCAACTGGCGGAGGAGCGTCGATTTGCCCGCGCCATGGGGCCCGACGAGCGCACCGCTGCCGCCCCTCTCGGCGAGACGATCGGCGAGCGCCTCGAGATCGCGAGGCTCACCCGACGGATCACGGGCCGCGACCCGTGCCGAGGCGACGTAGCGCGTGGCGAAAGGGTTGACGAAAGTGCCACCCCACCCGTCGTCGACCAGGCCACCGGAGGCCCCGACACGGTGCTCATCAGCCTTCATCGCCGTCCCCACGAGCGAGGATCGAGGGGGGGATCCGCCCCACCGTGAACACGTGTTCGGAGACATGGTCCCGGCCGGAGTCGAAGAACAACCGCAGGCGCGCGCACCAGCGGATCTTCACGATCACCCCCTCGTACGACAACGGCGTCACGGGCAACTGCACCGCGACGGTTCCCTCGGGCACCACGGCATTCAGGTCGGCGAGCGACGCGATCCGCTCGAAGAAGTGGACCCCGAGGTCCTCCTCCCCTTTTCCCTCGGTGTACCAGAGCACCGAGCGTTCGAGCGCCCGTACCGTCTCGTCTTCGAGCCCTTGGATGGCGTATTCGAACGTCAGCCATTCCCCCGCACCGTAATCCCTGCCGGAATGGCCGAAGCGCACGACGACCCTGGGATAGCAGGGGGCACGGTGCGGCCCGCGCCGCGGGTCGTCCTCCGACGTCGCTTCGTCGAAGAGGGCCGTCATGTGCCGTCCCCGGAGATGTCCTGGCCGGCCGCCGCGGAGTGCGGTGCCGCGGGAACGACCACCACGGGGAAGACACGCGTGAACTCGGGCCAACGTTCCGGCCGGGCGCGGATGACCAGCCGCCACTGAACGGCGTTGTTGTCGGAAGAGAAGGAATGCATGGCGTCGTCCGGGACGGTGCACGCAACCCGGGCCTCGAAGCTCCCTCCTGGAACCGGCTGCACGTCGCGCCACCCCGCGACCGGATGACGTCGCACGACGAGGCGCTGCGTGCGCGTGTCGGTCCCCTGGCGGAAGCTCGCCGTCTCCTCCAGTTCCAGCCCCACCTCGATGCGGCGCAGCAACCGCGCCCCGCCCTGGGCGAGGAGCACGTCGTACGTCGTTCCCGGCACCAACGGATGGTCGGAGATCTCGACGTGCGTGGGACCGACGGAGGTGGCCAGCGCCACCGCACGAACGAACAGCACCACGCCTCCGATCCCCACCACCACGAAGGGGACGAGGAGCCCGACGAGCAGCCAGTCGGTGATGCCACCGATGAGGTCGGCCCCCACGGCCACGGCGAGCACGACGACGATCGCGTTCCAGAGGAGGGTGAACAGACCGAAGCCGGCGAGCGACCAATTCTCCGGGCTCTCGAGCGGCAACCGGTAGCGGAGGACCACGCCGGGGGAGTTCTCCAGATTGTCGCACGAGGGCACGCCCGGCCGGCTCCGGACGGCCGTCGGAGGCTCGCCGAGGCCGTCGAGGATGGTCGGCCGGGAGGTACTGGCCCGATGTTCCTGGGATTTGCCCCAGTTCCGCACGACTCGCAGCAGGCCCGAACCGCCGAACGCGCACAGGGCGGCGGGGATCAGCAGCGACAGGAGCCACGTCCACCATCCCGACCCTCTCGGGGGCGGGAGCGGACCGGGGTCGGAGGAAACGATCGACGCGGCGCCCGAGAGAAGGATGCCCCCGAACACGATCCCCGCCCCCACGAGGAGCGCGTGGAACAACCCCTCGGCGAACGCGCCCCATGCGTGGGGCACGGTGCGACGATGTCCGCGTTTCTTGGCGACGAACCGCGGGAGTCTCATGTCCGATGCGAGCCCGTCTGAAGGTCAGCGCCGGCCCGACGCTCCGTCATCCCCCCTCCGGCATCGGCACACCGGCTTCACCCGTGGTGGGATTGCGGTAAAAACCGATCTTCTCGAGCGCCTTGTAGACCTCTTCGAGAGTCTTCTCGCCGAAGTTGGAGATCGAGAGGAGATCCTCGCGCGTGCAATTGAGGAGATCGTGGACGGTGAAGATCCCCTTCTCCTCGAGACAGTTGGTGGTCCTCACCGAAAGGCCGATCTCGGCGGTGCTCATGTCGAGTTTCTCGGCCATCTCGTCGGAGCGCGTGAGATTCTTGTAGGGCACGCGTGGCATGGGTTCCCTCCCGTGCGTGGCCCCGATCGGGGCCGGGCGTCGTCGCCCCGGAGCGCCTCCGGGATCGGTGGCCAAATATACTGATGCCGGCGGCAAACCGCCTACCGGTTGCGTGACGTCGACCCGG
>CAWUOA010000317.1:0-4248 GCA_963923225.1 uncultured Planctomycetaceae bacterium | reverse complement strand
GCCGTTGGAGAGGAGCATGTCGAGCCGCTCCTTCACGTCCTTCGAGGCGTCGGCCCAGGTGACCAGGTCGTAACCTGCCGGGACAGGATTGCCCGCCACGTATCCCTTCACCGCCTCCACCATCGCCAGGAGATCCTCGCCCGAACTGCGGTCGATGGAGACGACCAGGCCGGGACGGCCGTTGATCCGATTGCGGCCGGCGACGTCGGCGAAGCCGTCGCGGACCCGCCCCAGATCGCCGACGGTGAGCACCAGTCCGTCGGGAAGCGTCACCAGCGGCAGCTTGGCGATCTCCTCGCCGACGTATTGCTTGTTCTTGCCGCGGAGGAGGATCTCGCCGCTCTCGCTGCGGATCGTGCCGCCGGGGAGTTCGAGGTTCTCGCGCCTGAGGATCTTGGCCACCGCGTCGAGGGTGAGGCCGTGCTTGCGGAGGGTCGCCTCGGAGATCTCCACCGTGATCTCGTAGCTCTTGGCGCCACCGATGTTCGCCGCCGACACCGCGGGCAGGGCGAGGAGATCGTCGCGGACGCGCTCCGCCACGTCGCGGAGAGCGAGCTCCTCTCGCTCCGCTTCGGCGCTGCCGGGTGCGCCCGTCTCGGGGGGGCCCAGGACGCCGACCTTGATCGCCGGCGTGCGCAGCGTCACCTGCTCGACCTTCGGATCCTCCGCGAGCTCGGGGAAGCTCGGGATCCGCTCCACCTCCGAGCGGATCTCCCCCACCACCCGCTGCACGTCGTCGACGGTGTCACGGATCTCGAAGATGCAGAAGCCCATCCCCTCGCGTGCCACGCTCGTGATCTTCTTGATCCCGGCGACGCTCCGGCAGGCCTCCTCGACCTTCTGGCAGATCCCCTCCTCCACCTCCCCCGGCGTGGCGCCGGGATAGGGGACGGTGACCAGTGCGATCTCGAGCTCGAACTCCGGGAACACCTCCCGGCGCATGCGATTGAAGCTGATGAAGCCGATGATCATCACGGCGACGACGAGCACGTTCATCGCCGGCTCGTTGCGCACCGTCCAGGCAATGATGCTCCTCATGGCGATCCGGTCTCCTGGAAGTCCCGACGGGAACGGTCACTCGGAGCCTCGGCCTCCTCGAGCGCCATCCCGTCTCGGGGCAGCGTCACCAGGCTCGCCACCACGCGGTCGCCGGCGGCCAGGCCGCTGGAGCCCTCCTCGTAGCACACCACGCCGTCGCCGACGTGGTACGGCCGGGGCCTGAGGACGACGAGCCTCCCCTCCCGCATCACGAGCACCTCGCCCGTCGGCCGCACCACTTCCTGCGGCACCGTCACGAGCTTCACCGGCGGCTCGACCTTCACCCGCACCTCGACGAACATCCCCCGCAACAGCGCTCCCGGCGAGCCGGGGGGGAGGCTCGGCATGGCGGCTCCGTAGCGGTCGATGGCCCGGACCTTCTTCGGCTCCGGCACGATCACACGGCAGGGGAGCGTGCGCGTCTTCTCGTCGATGCCCCTGCCCTCCTGTCGGGAGAGGAGTCCCTCCCACTCGTAGCGCCTCTCGCCGAGCGAGAAGACGACTCGGGCCGGGGCGTCGGGGAGGTCGTCGGCGGCGCCCGGGACCGCGGCGGAGGGGGCCTGGATCCCGCCCCACACCTGCGCCACCTCGTCCATCCGCAGGCTCGTCTTCACCTCGGCGGCGCGGGTGTCCTCGAGGATCACGAGCGTCTGCCCCTTGGAAACGAACGACTCCTGCTCGACCTTGTCCTCCACCACCATCCCGTCGACCGGCGCGACGATCCGCGTCCGCTCGAGGTCCAGCCGCGCCCGTTCGAGCATCGTGGCGGCCAGTTGCCGCGCCTCGTCGAGCCTGTTCTTCCGTTTCTGCTGCACGCGCCGCTGGCCCTGCAGCGTGGCCAGGGAATTGGTGGTGGCGATCTCGTCGCGCATCGCCTGATCGGCCGCCGACTCGGTCACGATCCTCCCCTGGGCGAGCGTGTCGAGCCGATTCGCCTCGCGCTTGGCGATCTCGAGCTGCCGCTTCGCCAGCTCCACCGACTCGGCGTTCTGCGCCAGCTCCTCGTCGACCTCGTCGATCGCCAGCTCCGCCTGCGTCACCTCGCGCTCGAGCCGGGCGACGTCGAGCTCGTAGTCGCGCGGGTCGATGCGGAAGAGCAGCGTCCCCTTGGCGACGAACTGGCCCGCCTTGCAGGCGGCCGTCTTCTCGAGGACCCGTCCTCCCACCTCCGCGGCGAGCGTCACCTCGCGAAGGGGCACGACGACGCCGTCGGATTCGATCTCGAAGCCCCCTTCGAGAGCCCTCGCCTCCACGGTCCGCACCGGCAGCGCCGCCGGCCGCTCGGGGGCCTTCCGCTCGGGTGGCGGCTGGCTCCCCATCCAGAAGAAGGCGGCCAGAGCCGCGGCGAGGACGGCCAACGGCGCGAGGAGCCGGAGGAGGGCGCGGAGGTATTTCATGGGGCGATTGTAGCCCGCCGCCGGGGATCGCCGAGACCGATCTCCGCCGGCTTCGGCGCCCGACTCACTTCTCCCCGGTCACCACCAGCTCCCCCTGCATCGCCATCCAGTGGCCGGGAAAGGTGCAGAGGAAGGGGTAGCGGCCGGGGGTGGCGGGGGCGCGGAACCAGATCGTCGAGCGTTCCCCCGGCTGGGTGATGTCGGTCCAGACGAGGACGTCGTCCCCCTTGGGAACGTACTGCCGCGCCGCCGCCTCCGGATCGGTCACCAGCGCGTTGGCGGCGGCCCCCACGCGCGGCACCGCCCCCGGCCGAACGAGGGCGAGGTTGTGCGGGACGGTGTCGGGATTCACGAGCGTGAGCTTCACCGTCTCCCCCGCCTTCGCCGACACCTGCCGCGGCAGGTAGGAGAGGTTGGGGCCGACGACGATCTCCAGCTCCCGCGCCGCCCCCTCGATCGCCCCGGCGAAGGGATTGGGCTGCGTGTTCATGGCCCGCGCCGTGTCGGCGACGCGCGGATGGGGGGCGACGGCGAGCGTCCGTGGCCGGGCGCCGGCGAACGGCCCGTCGAGACGGTTGACGGTGAGGATCAGGTCGTGATCCTCCCCCGGCCCGGCGGCGACGAGCAGATGGAGTTGGTCGACCGGCTGGATCTCCGGGATCTCGAGGAACAGGCTCTTCCGGTCGGGGGCGACGATGGCGCCGGTGATCGGCAGGTGGTCGTGGCCGCGGAGGCCTTCGTGGCGGGTGGAGTACTCGTCGGATCCGTAGCCGCCGCCGTAGCGGTAGTTCCACGCCTGCGCGAAGTGCCGCGCCGGATCGGCGGCCACCGACTCGTCGACCGGCTCCGAGAAGTCGACGCGCACGCCGTTGTCGTGGACGTGGAAGCCGACCGGCTGACGGAGCCTCGGGGTGGCGAGTCGGATCCGCGCGAGGCAGCCGTCGTCGGGGGTGTAGGTGCCCCAGCCCCCCATGCCACTGACCCACAGCGTCCCGTCGCGGTGGTTGAACTTCCCCCGATGCGAGCCCGAACGGAACGACACCGGCAGCGGCACGATCGCCCCCTGCGATTGCCCGGCGACCTCGTCACGCAGCAGCGCCATCGCCGTCCCCGCACCGAACGACAGATGCACCAGTTGCCCGCCGAGCGGGCCCATCGCCCCCTCCGGCACCGCCACCTGGCCGCCGCAGTTGTTGTCGAGGCCGCGCGGCAGCCACACGAGCGGGGCGTCGGGGACGCGTCCCCCGGTCGGCCCGCGATAGCCGAAGTGGAGCGGCGGCTCGCCCGGCCGCGGCCGTCCCGGCGGCACCGCGCCGATCATGCTCGCCGGCACCCAATCCCCCTCGCTCGACGCCGCGGTGAGCGTGCCGTCGGCGCAGAGGCCGATGCCGTCGCAGTTGCGCAGGCCCGTCGCCAGCACCTCGGCGTGCCGGCCGTCGGCGGAGATCCGCACGAGCCCCTGCACCCCGGAGGCGAGGACGAACCGCCCCTCGGCGTCGCGGACGAGGCCGCAGACGTAGTCATGGCCGCCGGCCGACGCCGCGTACGCGCGTGAGAAGGGCTCGTAGCGGTCGATCTCGCCGTCGGCGTTCACGTCGACCAGACGCGTGATCTGGTCGCGGCCGAGGACGTGGATCGCCCCGTCGACCACCGCCATCCCCAGCGGCTGGTGGAGCCCGGCGGCGATCCTCCGCCAGCGCATCCGCCGCGGCTCGCCGGCGCCGGGCTCACCCGCGGGGGCCGGATCGAACGGCTCCGCGCGCCACACGTCCCCCTGCATCGTGCAGACGACGACCGAGCCGTCGGGGAGGAA
>CAWUOA010000316.1:0-4289 GCA_963923225.1 uncultured Planctomycetaceae bacterium | reverse complement strand
TGCCACAGGGCGTGGCCCTGGAACCAGGAGTCGGGCCCCACGGGGAAGGTGCCGGCGACGTCCGTCTGCCGACAGACGATCCCCGCCACGAGGCACAGCGCCGCGACCGCGAGCCAGCCGGCCCGGAACCGCCCGGGAGTCGCGAGGTGCTCGGCGACCGCCACGACCGACACCGCGCCGATGAGCCCCAGGAGCGTCGTCGTCGCCGACATCGACCACTTCCATTTCCACAGGCACGCGCCCGCGGCGACGACGATCGCCGCGAGGATCGCCGGCGTGGGGATCCCGCGCGGCCCGAAGACCCGCGCCGGCAGCCGCCGCGCCGCCGCGATGGCCAGGAGCGACAAGAGCGGCGGGTACATCGCCGCCACGTCGAGCCGCTGGCCGGCGCGGGTGAGCGAGGCATGAAAGAGGCCGCTCGAGAAGCCGAGCCAGACGGCTGAGAGGCCGAAGAGCATGGAGAGCACGGGGCTCGAGGCGACGGTGTCGCGATCACCGCCCGCGTCCTGCCGGCGGGGGGCGCGGCGGTCGGCGAGCGCGAAAGCGCAGGCATAGAGCCCGGCCGTCACGTAGGCGAGATTGGAGAAGGTATTGGCCCGGGTGCGGATCGGTCGATCGGCAAGGACCCGCTCGGCATAACCGGGCCGACGGAGTTCGCGGCTCGCCTCCCAGCCCTCCCAGGGCCCCCGCCCCTCGGCGGCGGCCGCGGCGAGGCACACGGCGACGGCGGCGACGGCCGTACCGGCCCAGGCGAAACGGTGGACGGCGGCTGGGATCATGGGGGCCTCCAGGCACCCGCTAAACTACCCACATGCCGACGGACGACCAGCCTGACGAGTTTTCGGAAGAGATCGACGACGAGGGCCTGGATGCCGGGGATGGCACGCCAGGCGACGTCGACGCCGTGCTCGAAGGCTCCCCTTTCGACACCGACGCCGAGGCGGTCGAGCCGAACCGGCGCTCGGCGGCGACGAAGGTGAAGTCGTTCCCCACCGGGCCCGGCGTCTACCTCATGAAGGACGGGGCCGGCCGGGTGATCTACGTCGGCAAGGCGAAGAACCTCCGCGCCCGGGCCGGAAGCTACTTCCTCAAGGCCGCGGCCGAGGACCGGCGCACCGCGGAGCTCGTCCGCGAGATCCGCGACATCGACTACCTCGAGGCGGAGAGCGAGGTCGACGCGCTGCTCATGGAGAGCCGGCTGGTCAAGGACGTCCAGCCGCGGTTCAACTCCGATCTCAAGGACGACAAGACCTTTCCCTACCTGCAGATCACCACCCACGAGGATTACCCGCGGGTGGAGTTCACGCGCACCCCGCGCCACAAGGGGGTGAAGCTCTACGGTCCCTTCACCAGCGCCGGCAGCCTCCGCGGGGCGATCGTCGTCCTCCAGCGGATCTTCAAGTTCCGCACCTGCACGCTCGACATCGACGCCGCCGACCCGCAGTGGCGCTGGTTCCGCCCCTGCCTGCTCGCCTCGATCGGCCAGTGCACCGCCCCCTGCAACCTCCGCATCACGAAGGCGGACTACCGGGCCGACATCAACCGACTCAAGACCTTCCTCGAAGGGGGGAAGCGGCGGCTCATCGAGGAGATGAAGGGGGAGATGCTCGCCGCGTCGGGAAGGCTCGAGTTCGAACGGGCGGCGCGGCTCCGCGACGAGGTCAAGCTCCTCGAGACGCTCGACCAGCGCGGCGACCTCGAGGAGCACGTCCAGCCGGAGGTGTTCCTCGTCGACCCCAAGAAGGGTCTCGCCGGCCTGCAGAAGGTGCTCGGCCTGGCCGCGCCGCCGCGCGTCATCGAGGGGGTCGACATCGCCCACCTCCATGGCAACGAGACCGTGGCGAGCCTGGTGCAGTTCATCGACGGCCTCCCCTTCAAGGCGGGCTACAAGCGCTACCGCATCAAGGGGGTCGAGGGGATCGACGATTTCCGCAGCATCCACGAGGTGGTCTCGCGCCGCTTCTCGCGACTGGCCCGCGAGGGGGCGAGCCTGCCCGACGTGTTCCTCGTCGACGGCGGCAAGGGGCAGCTCTCGGCCGCGATGGCCGCGCTCGACCAGCTCGGCATCGTGGCCCCGTGCGTGATCTCGCTGGCCAAGCGCGAGGAGGAGGTCTTCATCCCGGGGCAGAGCGAGCCCCTGCGGCTCTCGCGCGACGCCTGGTCGCTGCGGTTGCTCGAGTACGTCCGCGACGAGGCCCACCGCTTCGCCCAGCACTACCACCACTTCCTCCGCCACAAGCGGACGTTCGACGAGTAGGGGCTTGGCCGTACGCCGCCCCGCGAGCCGCCGAACGACCGCCATTCGCCTCGCCGGCCGCCCCGGGCCGGCCGAAACTAACGCCGGCCGAACCTGGCGCCGGCCTGGATTGGAGCCGATCATGGAACCGTTCTTGGAACAGCCGGTCGCCCGCTACGCCCCCGCCGATCTCGCCCGCGTCGTGGCCCGCGACTTCGCCGGCCACGAGGAGGAGGTGATGCGGATCCTCTCCGAATACCCGAGGCGGGCCCGCACGGAGGACGGGGGCTTGCGCGTCCGTATGGCCTGCCTGAAGCTCGCCAGGGGGAGCCTCGACCGTCTGCGGCACGCCGTCAAGACGGCCTGCGGCGACTACCGCGACGCTCTCGCCGGCGCCGAGTACGCGGACTACATGCGGGCCACGACGCGGGCCGAACAGCAGGAGGCGATCCGCACCGACTGGCAGCGACTCCAGGACTGGCTGCACGCCACAGAGCCGCAGCGGATCGAGAAGACCGACAGGTCCAACTGACCCCTAAGGCAACCAAGCCGCCCATGAGCGTCGGTCGCGATCGCACCGTCGTGGGGAGAACCACTACTGCATTGGGCGCCGCAGACGGCTACCATGGTTTCAGTGACCATTCCGGGCCCCGGCCCGCGCTCCATCGACGGCGATCGAGCCACGAGCCACCAGCCACGAACTCGGCGAAAGGAGGGAAGAGGTGATACCTGACGGCATATCCCCGTTCACCCTTCTCTCCCGTAGCTCAGTGGCAGAGCGTCGGCCTTATAAGCCGGTGGTCGCGGGTTCGATTCCCGCCGGGAGGATTTCAGACGAGCGACGCGTCCACTTCGTGCCGGTTCTCTGAGCGACCCCTGCTCGGTGGAGTTCGGCAAGGCGCCGTCGCGTCGATCTTGTCGCGTCCCTGCGCGGGGAGTCTCTCCCAGCCGCTCCGAAATCCGCCTTCCCGCCGACGAGGACCGACCGATGGCCGAAGCCCCTACGACGCCGCCCTCTCCCCACGGCCGTTCCCTCCTGGCGATCGGCTTGTGGGCCGGCGTCGCCTACTTCTGCTGCATGGCGACGGCCCACTTCTTCTCCATCAAGGTGCCGCTCCTGTTCGTCTACTGGGACGTCCCCTTCCACGCCTACCAGGACAAGATCATCGCCTTCGCGGTGGTGGCCTACGTCTGCCTGTTCGCGGCCGCGGCGCTTCACAGGGAGGCGGTGCCGTTCGCTTTGGCCGCCCTCGGCGTCACGGTGCTCGGGCTCGCGGCCGTCAACCTCTCCTCGGATCTGGCCGCCGTCCTGCAGGGGCGATCGACGCTCGCCTACTGGATCCAGACCGGCCTCATCGCGGCCTACTTCCTACTGCTCGTCGGCCTCGCCGCACGAGGGAGGGGAACTCTTCCTGGAAGGACTCCAGACGCGTGACGAACCACGCAGGTCGGTACGGTCCCCGACGGGAACGTACCTTCGCACGACCGGGATTCGTTGCCGGAGGTTTCGCGATGCTCGATCTTCTGCTCGGCCGGCTGCTCGTCATCGTGCTCATCGCCCTGCCCCTGGGAATGGCCAGGGAGTGCCACGACGTGTGGGCCGATTGGCGAGCCGGGCGCAGGAGCCTGCCGATGGCGCTGGCCTTCACGTCGATCGCCATTCAGCTGCCGCTGGTCCTGGTCGGCATGCCCATGCTCGAGAAGTTCGCTCATGCCGACGTCGCCGCGACCGTCCAGGCGATCTTCGTGCCGGTGTTCCTCGTCACCGCGATGCTCGGCGTGGCCGGCTTGATCCTCGATCGGAGGATCAAACGCCAGGACTCGCAGACGATCGAGGGCACGAAAGACGGTTGATCCCGCATCGCTCCGTTCATCGTGGCTTCTTGCCGCCGGACCGCGCGATACGGCTCGCAGCGCCCCCCCCGATCGCGGGGCTGTCGGGATACCGATCGGGCGTCCGATCGCTGACGCTCGTCCGCGGCCGACGCACCCGACCCCTCGCATCCCGCCCCGGGAGGGGAATAATGCGGAAAGGAATCGGGGACGGGGAATC
>CAWUOA010000315.1:0-4295 GCA_963923225.1 uncultured Planctomycetaceae bacterium | reverse complement strand
CGTAGCGCCGCTTGCCGAGGTCGGCGTCGTCGCCGATCCCCGCACCGATCGCCGAGATGACGCTCCGCACCTCCTCGTTGGCGAGGACCTTGTCCTCGCGGCTCTTGTAGGCGTTGATGATCTTGCCGCGAAGCGGAAGGATCGCCTGGTACTCGCGGTGCCGCCCCCCCTCCGCCGAGCCGCCGGCCGAATCGCCCTCCACGAGATACAGCTCGCAGCGGGCCACGTCTCGGCTGGTGCAGTCGCGGAGCTTGCCGGGGAGGCCGCCGCCGGAGAGCGCGCCTTTGCGCTCGCGGAGGAGGGCCTTGGCCTTGAGGGCGGCGGCCCGGGCCTCGGCCGCGAGCACCCCCTTCTGCACGATCGCCTTGGCGTTCTTCGGATTCTCCTCGAGGTACTTGGCGAGGAAGTCGCCGACGGCGGAATTGACGATGCCCTCGACCTCGCCGTTGCCGAGCTTGGTCTTCGTCTGCCCCTGGAACTGCGGGTGGGGGACGCGGACGCTGACGACCGCGGTGAGCCCCTCCCGGACGTCGTCGCCGGTGGGGACGAGATCCTTGTAGAGCCCCGCCTTCTTGCCGTAGGCGTTGAGCGAGCGGGTGAGGGCGGCGCGGAATCCGGAGACGTGCGTGCCCCCTTCCGTGGTGGCGATGTTGTTGACGTAGCTGTGGAGGTTCTCGGTGAACTCGCCGGTGTACTGCATGGCGATGTCGAAGGAGACGCCCTCCGCCTCGCCGACGATCGAGATCACGTCGGGATGGATCGCGTCGCTCGAGCGGTTGAGCCACTCGACGTACTCGACGATCCCGCGCTCGTAGTGGTATTCCTCGGTCTGGTTGGTGGCCTCGTCGCGGAACACGATCCGCACGCCGGAGTTGAGGAACGCCAGCTCCTGGAGGCGGCGGGCGAGGACGTCCCAGGAGAACTTCGTCGAGGGGAAGATCTGCGGATCGGGCTTGAAGGTGGTCTTCGTGCCGGTGCGCGTCGCCGGGCCCGCGTCGCGGACCGGGCAGCTGGTGATGCCGCGCTCGTACTCCTGCTGCCACAGGCGGCCGTCCCGCGCCACCTCCACCTCGCACCATTCCGAGAGGAAGTTGACCACCGTCACGCCGACGCCGTGGAGGCCGCCGGAGGTCTGGTAGGCGCCTTTTTGGAACTTGCCGCCGAACTTGAGGACCGTCATCACCCCCTCGAGGGTGGAGACGTCCCGGTCCATCTCCTCGGAGAGCTGCGCGTGCCGCTCGACGGGAATGCCACGGCCGTCGTCCTCGACGGTCACGCTGCCATCGACGTTGACCGTCACGCTCACCTTCTTGGCGTGGCCGGCCATGCACTCGTCGATCGAGTTGTCGACCACCTCGTAGACCAGGTGGTGGAGCCCGCGCAGCGTATTGTCGCCGATGTACATGCCGAACCGCTCGCGCACGTGCTCGCGGTCCGAGAGGTGGAGGAGGTCCTCCGACGTGTAGGCGGGATTCACCTTCTCGGCTGCCATGGGCGCTCTCCGGGGAAATCGGGTGGATGGGTGGCCGGGGCCGGTCAGACGAGCCGCCGGTCGCCGGGGCCCGGATCGGGCTGGAGGCGGCAACGGATGTCGGTGATCCCCTCGTCGGGGACGAGCGCGGCCAGGCGGGTGACGAGATCCTGCTTGTGGAAGCCCATCTCCTGCACCAGCGCCGAATGGGTCACGAACACCTCGAGAACGCCGCGCCGCACGGTGCCGGGCTGGGAGGCGGCCAGCAGGTGCTCCGGTGCCGCCTGCCGCCAGGCCTCGACGAGCCCCTCGGCCGATCGCTCGCGGTCGTAGCCGGTGCGCGCGAGCAGGCGGCTCATGAGCCTGCCGATGGCGGTCGGACCTGCGGCGGGGTTGTCGCGGGGCGGCATGCGGCGCCGGAAAGGGGGTCAGTCGGCGGCCAGCGGCATGATCACGTAGCCGTAGCCGTCGGCGGTGGTGCAGACGCAGGCGCTCTGGGCGTCGGTGAGCTCGACGGTGACGCTCGTCTCGGCGTCGAGGACGCGGAGGAAGTCGCTCACGAAGCGCGGATCGAGCTTGATTCGAACCGTGGCGCCGGAGTGGTCGATCGGCAGCTCGATGCGGCTCTCGCCGCTCTCGGCGGACCGTCCGGTGAGCACCAGTTGCCCCGGCTCGAAGGAGAAGTCGACCCCCTTCGACTGCTCGCTGGTGACGATCGCCGCCTGACGGACCGCGGCCAGGAGGGGGCCGGCGACGATCGGCACGCGGATCGCGTCGGGACGCTCGGGGAAAACGTCACGCCACCGGGGGAACCGTCCCTCCACGAGGCGCGAGGAGATCGTCGTGGCGCCGCAGCGGAAGAGGATCTCGCTCGGGCGGACCGCCACCCGCACCGGCTGGTCGACCGCTCCCAGGCAGCGCTCCACCAGTTGCATCGCCCGCGCGGGGACGATCGGGGCGGAAGCCGCCCCCGAACCGGTGGCCGGCCCCTGCATCTTCGCGAGCCTGCGGCCGTCGGTGCCGACGGCGGTCACCGTGGCGTCTCCGAACTCGACGAGGACCCCGCCCAGGGCGTAGCGGCTCGATTCGTTGTCGGTGGCGAAGACGGTGCGGCGGACGAGCTCGCGGGCCAGACCCGTGGTGATCTCGTGACCCGAATCCTCGGGGAATCCGGCGACGGCCGGGAACTCGAGCGGATCCTCCGCAGGGAGGCGGAACTCGCTCCGCGGCGCCTTGACGATCGTGGCCGTTCCGTCGGTGTGGATGTCGAACTGGGTGCCCGCCGGGCTTTCGCGCACGATCGCCGCGAGTCGACCGGCGGGAAGGAGCACCGCCCCGGGGGCGGCGCTCTCCATGCCTTCGATCCCGATGCGGATCCCGACCTCGAGATCGGTCGCCGACATCACGGCGCCGTCCGGGCCGGCCTCGAGCTTGACGTTGGTCAGCACCGGCTTGGGCGACCGGGCCGGAACCACCGCTTGGGCACTCTGGAGGGCCGCCAGGAGCGGCTCGCGCACGCATCGGACTTTCATCACGCACCCCTCCGGAGCGGCCCGCCGGATCGACCGTCCCGGGCCCTTGGCAAACCCTTAATCTACCCGACCGGAGGACGCCGGGAACCCCCGGCGACACCCCCCCCGATTCCCGTCTTCTTTTCTTTTTTTCTGCTCCTCCTGGAATGGAAAGAAAGGAGGAGAAGCAGGGTCAGGAGCATGAGGATAAGGATTAAGAGGTGCGTGTCGGACCGATGAACACCCGTGCGGTCGGCGATCCGATCCACCCAGGGAATCCCACGCATTGTCCTTTTTTTTGGGGTGTTGTGGAGTTCTCGGGGCCGGGTGGGGCTGTCGGACGACTTGTCGGAAACGTGTCGGTTTCGTCGCTGCAGCTGGAAGAAAAAGAGGCGCGAAGACGTGGCGTCGGAGGCGCCGAGGGGGTCCGAAAGGGTTCGCCCGCTGCAGGCGTTCCGGCCACCGGGTGTGGATCCCCCATCCGGCTGCGGGCGCGGCGCGGACCAACCGGTCCACCGGCGGGAGAAGACTTGGCTTTTCCGACACGTTTCGACACTCACCGTCGGCCCGGCGGAGCCGTCGCAGCACCGCAGGGAATCGACGCTGGGGAAAGGCCCGGCAGGGTGAAAACGAAAAGGCACCCCCGGCCTCGCGACCGGGGGTGCCCTGTCCGTCCAAACGGCGAATCGTGGTCGGCGTCCCGGAGGGATGCCTCGCACCGGCTCAGTTGCCGTAGGGGAGCGGTGCCTGGCCGTCGGCCGGATCGGAGAGCTGGCGGAGGACCTGGGCATCGAGCGTCTCGTCGAACCAGGAGACGCTGCCGTCGGCGAGACCGCCGAAGCAGCCGCCGCCGGCGTGCATCGAGAAGGGCTCGTCGTTGGGGCCGCAGTTGTTCATGTTCCAGGTGCACGTGGCCGCTGAGCCGCCGATCGGCGTCTTCGTGTTGTTGATGATGCTCGAACGGCGCGGCACGCTCGACTCGTCGTAGGGAGCACCGGAGACGCCGCTGGCGTTGTCCGGATCGGCCCAGCGATTGGGGCAGGTGCCGATCGCCACGCCGTCGCCCGGGGGCATGTCGGGGCTCGCCCCGTCGACCCAGTTGGCGTCGCCGGACTGAATAGTCTGGGACTGTCCGCCGACGGAGCGGACCCAGATCGTGTTGCCGCCGAGGATCGGCTGCCGCTTGCCGCCGTTCTGCGAATTGCGGCCGGCGTCCTCGAAGAAGATCACCGTCTTGCTCGTCCCGTCCATGGCGGCCGAGACCTTCGTCGACTGGTCGACCGAGAGGAGCCCCTGCTTGTAGGCGTTCCACG
>CAWUOA010000314.1:0-4298 GCA_963923225.1 uncultured Planctomycetaceae bacterium | reverse complement strand
CAGTGCATCGCGTTCAAGATGCAGAGATCGTCGACCATCCCGCCCAGGCAGGGGAAGAGGTCGCTCACCCAGGCACCGCTCTGGCCGTACTGCCGGAAGGGCCAGCGCGGCTTGATGAGGAAACGCTCGAAGGCCCCCGGCTTGTTGAGCCAGCGCGAGGCGGTGATTTTCTTGCCGTGGTCGGCCGCAAGCGCCGGCTTCCAGTCGAAGGTGTCGACGTGCGAGACGCCGCCGGTGGCGTAGAGGAAGATCACCCGGTCGGCGGTCGCCGGGAAGTGGGGCGATCGGGGGGCGAGCGGATCGAGCGCCGCGGCGGGGGCGTCGGTGGCCAGCAGGTGCGCAAACGCCGTGGCGAAGAGCCCCCGGCCGGCCCCGGCGAGCCAGTCGCGGCGCGGCAGCCGTGACGCATCCTCTCGACTTGGCTCCATCGGCGTCACTCCACGAACAGGAAGGGATTCGACGTCAGGAGCACGCGCGCAAGCGCCCCCCAGGCGTCGGCGTCGGTCGCGCCCGGCGCAGCGGCGGCGAAGCGGTCGAGGAACTCGCGGAGGCCGGCCAGTTCGGCGGGCACCGGCGCCCGGCCCCAGGCGAGCGTCGTGGCGGCGGCGAGGCGGGCGTCGGTGTCGGAGGCGCTCGAGAGGATCCGCGCCGCGAAGGCCGCGGCCGCCCGATGGACGAGCGGCGCGTTCATGAGGAACAGGCTCTGCGTCGGCGTGATCGTGGCGTCGCGCGCGGCGACCGATTGGTTCGGGTCGGCGGCGTCGAAGAGGGCGAGGAACGAATGGCGGCGGTTGCGCTGCACCATCAGATAGACGCTGCGCCGGTCGGTGTCGTACTCCGCCTGGAAGGGCTGGTGGATCGTGAAGGCCCAGGTGGTCACCGGCGGGAAGGGGTGCGGCGGCGGCGGCGAGCGATCGAGGAGGCCGCTCGTGGCCAGGATCGCGTCGCGGAGGGTCTCGGCGTCGAGGGCCCGGCGGGAGTACCGGGCGAGGAGCCGGTTCTCCGGATCGGCGGCGACCGCCGCGGGGTGGCCGTCGGCCGATTGACGCCAGGTGCGCGAATGGAGGATCAGCCGGTGGAGGTCCTTCACCCGCCAGCCGCTCTCCATGAAACGGACGGCGAGCCAGTCGAGAAGCTCTCGGTTCGACGGTGCCTCGCCGCGCGTGCCGAAATCGCTCGGCGTGGCGACGAGCCCGCGGCCGAAGTGCCACTGCCAGACCCGATTGACGAAGACGCGCGCGGTGAGCGGGTTCTCCCGGCGCGTGAGCCAGTCGGCCAGGTCGCGCCGACCGCTCGTCCCTGCGGGGTCGGCGAGCGCCTCCCCTCCGAGGATCTCGAGGTTCCGCCGCGGCACGACCTCCCCCGGCTTGTCGGGCTCGCCGCGATGCTGGAGGCGGACGTCGACGGGCGTGCCTTCCGAGACGCCGTAGGCCACGGGGTAGGGATCGGTCTCGGCCACGCGCTTCCGCTCGGCCTCGATCTCGCCGAGCCGGGCGACGAGCGCCGCGATCCGCTCCGCCGCGTCGGCAGGCGGCGCGGGCTTCACGGCGTCGGGGGCGCCGACCGGGGGAAAGGGCTCGTGGCGACGGGCGAGGTTGTCGAGGTCGCGGACGGTGGCCGGCCCGGCGACGTGGCCCAGGCCATCGCAGATGATGGTGTCGACGACGCCGTCCCAGGCCGCCGGGAGCGTCACCTCGCCCAGCGCGATCGGTGCAGGCGCTTGACCCTCCGCGGGGAAGGGGGTGATCGATCCCCGCCCGCGCTTGTTCGAATGGTCGAGCGTCACCTCGACATGGTGCCAGCGGCCCGGCTCGAGCGCCGTGACCACGCGCCAGGCGTCGCCGTCACGCACCGCGAACTCGGTCCGCGACGCCGAGAAGTCGATCGCCGTCGACTCGATCACGCCGCGGCCGACGTAGAACCGGCAGGCGCCGGCCGGCTGGTCGGTCGAGTCGCTCGGCAGGGTGCGGAAGTCGAACGCCACCCGGACAGGCTCGCCGTCGGCGGCGACGATCCGCTCGGCGAAGGTGTGGCGGACCCCTTCGTTCGGCTGACCCGTCCCGACGCGCACGCCGCGCGTGCCGGCGGGGTGGAGGTGCCGGAAGGGGCTTTGCGATTCGGGGCCCACGACGTTGGGCCCGGCGGAGAGCCAGGGGGCCACGCCCGGCCCCTTGCCCGTCTCCTGCGATTCGAGATCGAGATCGGTCCCTCCGGCGAAGGTCTTCCCTTCGAGGTCGAGCTTCTCCGCGCGGAGGCGGCCGAGAACGCGGTCGAGATCGGTGAGCGTGCCGGCCTTCTCGGCGTCGAGCCGCGCCGCCTCCTCCGATCGCACGAGCGGCGGGAAGTTCGCCGGCCGCTTGTGCTCCTCGCCGCCCGGGAATGCGAAGCGCGTGCTCTCGAGGATCCCGTAGAGGGCGTAGTAGTCGTTTCCGGAGACCGGGTCGTACTTGTGGTCGTGGCAGCGGGCGCAGCCGAGGGAGAGGCCGAGGACGGAGCGGCCGATCGAGTCGATCGCGTCGGCGAAGTCGAGGTGCCGGTAGTCGGGGTTCGGGGCGTAGCCGTAACGCTTGCCGACGGCGAGGAAGCCGGTGGCGGTGACGAGCCCGGCATGCTCTTCGGGCGGCGCCTCGCGGGCGAGGATGTCGCCGGCGAGCTGGCGCTCGAGAAACTCGTCGTAGGGCATGTCGGAGGCGACCGCGCGGATCACCCAGTCGCGGTAGCCGCAGGCCTCGCGGACGGGGTAGTCGGCGCCGTCGCCGGCGGTGTCGGCGTAGCGGGCGACGTCGAGCCAGTGGCGTCCGTAGCGTTCGCCGTAGGCACTCGAAGCGAGGAGACGTTCGACGACGCGCGACCAGGCGTCGGGCGCGTCGTCGGCGAGGAACGCCGCGAGCTCGCCGGGCTCCGGCGGCAGGCCGGTGAGGTCGAGGGTGGCGCGGCGCAGGAGCGTCGCCTTGTCGGCCAAGGGCGCCGGCTCGAGCCCCTCGGCTTCGAGTGCCGCGACGATGAAGCGGTCGATCTCGTTGGCGACATGCTCGGCGTGGATCACCGCGGGGGGCGCCGCCGCGACCGGCGCAGAGAAACTCCAGAAGTCCTTCGCCGCGTCGCGATCCATCCCGCCGAGCCGGGCCGTCGCCACGCGCGGGTCGGCGGCGCCGGAGCGGATCCAGGTCTCGAGCGCGCCGATCTCGTCGGCGGAAAGCCGGGGGCCTGCGTCCTCCGGAGGCATCGGCGAGACGCCGTCCGAGTGCTTCACGGCGCGGAGGAGGAGGCTTCCCTCGGGATCGCCCGGGACGATCGCGGGGCCCGAGTCGCCGCCGCTCTGCCAGCCGTCGCGCGAGTCGAGGGCCAGGGCTCCCGATCGCTTCGCTCCCGGCGCGCCCGAGTGGCAGCCCTGGCAGCGATCGACGAGGAGGGGACGGATCCGCGACTCGAAGAAGTCGTCGTCGGCGCCGCGGGCGGAAAGGAAAGAGAGGCTCGCCAGGGCGACGGCCATCGTGGCCAGCCTCCCGCGCGACCGCCCGCACGGACGCCCGCGTGGGGCGTGCGGAACGGCGTGTGGCGACAGCGTCGGCATGGCGAAGACCCGAGCGGGAGGCGACCCCGGAAGAGTCGAGTTTACCCCGGTTTCTCAGGGCCCGACAGCGTGATCGGGCCCCGTCGCGCGCGGTTCCATGCGATCCTCGCCGCTGATTCATGCCGCACGTGGAAGCGCCGACCAGCCGTTACAATCCCCCCCGGCCGATCCGGGGCCGTTCAGGCCCGCCCAGAGAGGAAGCTCCGATGCGATCGCTCCGCCCCGTTCTCACCTTCTGTGCCCTCCTGCTGCCGGTGTCGGCGCTCGCGGCCGAGTGGACCCCTGCCCCCACGCCGCTCTCCACCGACTGGGGCCGGAAGGTGACCCCCGACAACGCCTGGCGCGAGTATCCGCGTCCGCAATTGACGCGCGACGCCTGGCAGAGCTTGAACGGCCTGTGGGACTACTCGATCGTCGACAGGCCCGCCGGCGAGAGCGGCGTGCCCACCGCCGACGGCGCCGCCCCGCAGTCCTGGGCCGGCAAGATCCTCGTCCCTTTCGCGCCAGAGTCGTCGCTGTCGGGCGTGGGCAAGAGCGTCACCAAGGAGCAGTTCCTCTGGTACAGGCGCTCGTTCACCCTGCCGGAGGGCTGGAAGGGGAAGCGGGTCATGCTCCGCTTCGACGCCGTCGATTGGCACTCGAGCGTGTGGGTCAACGGTACGAAGCTCGGCGACCACGCCGGCGGCTCCGATCCGTTCGCCTTCGACGTGACGGCCTCGCTCCG
>CAWUOA010000313.1:0-4312 GCA_963923225.1 uncultured Planctomycetaceae bacterium | reverse complement strand
CGGTGCCCGGCTGACGGGCCATCATGCAGATGAGCCGCTCGAGGGCCAGTCGCGCCCGTAGGCCCCGGGAGGCGTCCCCCTTGAGGGCCCGGTCGAGGTCGGCAAGCGCCTGTGGAAGGGCCCGCGCCCGGCGGCCGCCGAGTTGCTCGAGCGAGGCGCGGGCGGCTCCGAGGGCCTTGGGCCAGGCGGCGACGCCCGAGGCCTTCAGGGCTTCCTCGAAGCTCGCCGGGCGGCCTTGGCCGGCGGGGAGGCCGAGGAGTCGGGCGGCGGTCGCCAGTCGTCGCAGGCTCGTGGCCGACTGGGCGAACAGCGCGATCGGGTTCTCCCCGGAGGCCAGCAGATCGGCGAGCGCGGCCAGCGCCGCCGGGGCATTGCCGGCCGCGGCGTCGTCGACCATCGCCCAGGCCGACCGCTCCTGCGGACTCCCCACCATGTCGTCGACCGCCTCGGGGGGCACGGGGCCGGCGTCGGCGCCGCGAGCCGACGCCAGTCGCCGGATCGCCTGGTCGACCTGGCCGAGGTCGGCGCCGAGGCGTTCGAGGAGACGCTCGGAGGTCGTCGGCTCGAGGGCGCAGCCGTGCCGCGACTTCGCCCACTGCCGCACCCAGGCCGCGAGGTCGAGCCGCGTCGGCACGGCCAGGTCGATCGTCGCCCCCTGCCCGGCCAGGGCCTTGGCGAGGCGGGTGTTCGAGGGGAGCGACTTCACCTCGAGCACGAGCAGCCCCTTCGCACCGCGCGGTGCCGCGGCGAGCGCCTCGAGCGCCGGCCGGCACTTGGTCACGAACGAATCGGCCCCCCGCACCACCGCCACGCGGGTGGCCCCGGCGAACATCGGCACGGTGGCGGTCTCGTCGAAGACCTCGCGGGGATCGTCGATCGCGTCGCCGTCGAACTCACGCCACGCCCAGCCGCGGTCGGCCTCGTCGGGCACGAGGCGGTCGCGGAGGAGGCGGAACAATTCGCCGGAGAGGAATCGTTCGTCGCCCACCAGCGCCAGCACCGCGGCGCCCGGCGGCTCCCACTCGGCCGGCTTCCGCAGGATCTCGAGGGCGGAGGGGGTGTCGGCCACGGGGCGGCTCGGCGGGGAAGGGGGCTGCCCGGCGGCCGACGCCGGCGGGGCCTCCATCCTAGCGGGGCTCACACCCTCACGGCAGCGGTTTGATGGTCCCGAGCTTGCCGGTGGCGCGCGGGACGGCGATCGTCACCGGTTCGGGTGTCGTCTCACGGCCGACGTTGCCGGCGGCGTCGGCGGCCTCGACGCGGAGGTAGACCCGGGCGGGCACGGCCCGGTCGGGCACCCAGCGGTAGTCCCCCTGGCCGTCGAGTCCCTCGGCGACGGTGGCCCAGGGGCCGTCGGGATTCGGGGAATGGAGGATCCGCACGCTGCCCGGAGCGAGGAGCTTGTCGCGTGCCGACCACCGCACCATCACCGCCCCTTCCGCCTCCAGCCGCCGGGCCTCCACGATCTCCACCTGAGGCGGTTCGTCGTCGATGCCGATCCAGCCGTCGGGCGTCTCGCCGGCACGCGGCCCGCCGCCGGCCCCCGGGGTGTCGGGAACGATCTCCAGCCGGAATCCGTAGAGGCCGGCTGCCGGGAGCGTGACGTCGATCGGGCTCTTGGCGTCCTCGTCGACGGCGCTGCGCTGCCAGGTGAAGCCGTTGTCGGTGGTGCTCCACAGTTCGACGCGGACCGCGCCGGCGTCGGGCCGGTCGACCTGCATCTCGTACTCCCAGGAGAAGCGGCGCGAGCCGACGACGTGGAGCGGGCGGCCGCGGTATTCGGTGGGGAGGGCGCGGATGGCGCCGCCGGGAGTCAGGGGTGCGCCGGTCGCCCCTTCGAGCGACGCTGCGGCCGGCGGCGGCGCGGGAAACGAGGGGGCGGTGCCGGCCAGCGCCATCGTGCCCCCGGCGAGCGGGCCGGTGCCCACGGGCCGGGCCAGGACGCTCGTCGAGCGGGCGGGGGATCCCGATTGATCGTCGGGAGTGAAACGGGATTGCGTGTCGGCCGGCCACCCGCCCGGCGGCGTCGTGGCGACCGCGTCGGGGGCCTGCGGGGCGGGGGCGGTCGGAGCCGTGTCCAGCACCGACGGCGGAGCCTGGCCCGGGACCCCCGGGGCGCCGATCTCGGCGGCGAGCATCCCCTGGTCGACCCCCGGATCCGACGGCTCCAGGTCCAACTGCTTCACCGTGCGGTGGCCGGCGGCGTCGGAGACGGTCAGACGCACCGTGAGCCCCTCCGGCTTCTCTCCGGCCCACCAGATCTCCTCGCCGATGAGGTGGGCCGGGGACTCGCGCGTCAGCACCGCCTCCGAGGCGACTCGCTTCCAGTTCGGCTCCGCCTTGGTGCGGTACTCGAGGACGAGCTTGCCCAGGTCGAGCGAGTCGTCGATCGCCGCGTAGCGGCAGACGATCTCGCCGTCGTTGCCGCGCCATGTCCGGCCCGCGACGCGCGGGGCCGCGGCGTCGACGACGACGCGCATGTCGGGGCCCTCGCCACCGCGCTGCCGCCCCTTGGTGTCGATCGCCCGCAGCCGGAACCAGTACTCGCCGTCGGCGGCGGCCCGGTAGACGATCGAGCCGGCGGTCGGCGCGGCCTCGCCGGCGGGCTCCCACGTGGCCCCCAGATCGGTCGATGCCTGGAGGAGGACGCGCGTCGCCGCATGGTCCTCCTGCTGCGACGGGGCCACCTTGAAGGGGATGGCGAAGGCGGTGTGCGTGGTGCGGACGGGGGCGGGGAGGCTCGGCGCGGTCTGATCCTGGGCGCCGGCGGCGACGCACCACGCCAGCACCGCCGCGAGCGCCGCCCCGGGGGCCGGCGCCCACACCCTCCGCCCGAGAGGGGCAGGAGCCCGGCGCCCGGAATCGACGCCGGACCGGCGGGCGGGAAACGGGAAGTGTCCGGACGGGATCGCCATGCCGGAGTGATCGTCACCACCCGGAAGAACGGTCCGTTCTTTTCGGCAGTCCGGGCAAAGTCAGCCCAGAGTGCCATGGAATCGCCGCGGCGAGGCCCGAGTTCGCGGCGTGCGGGGGCCGGGGGGATCGCGGGGGATTTCCTGCTGGACCCGGCGGGCGACGGGTCGCCATAATCCGCCGCGCCCGCCCGGAGTCCGCCGATGCCCGGCAGTCCAGACACCCCCATGACGCTCGGGAATCTCGCGGCCTGGGGGGCCGCGCTGCTGGTCGGCGTGGGGCTGTTCCTCGTCCTCCTGCGGGGCCTCCAGGCCTGGGTGAGGCGAACGCAGTCGGACGAGCCGGAGTCCGGTCGTGGCGATTGGGAAAAGGCGCTCGCCGACTACAAAAATCTGCGGGACCAGGGTGTTTTGAGCGAAGAGGAATACCGAAAGATAAGAACGCTCGTCGAGCCTCACGCCCAGCGAACCGAAGGCGGATCCCCCGCGGTCCGCGCCTCCCGCAGCCGCGGGTCGGGGCCGCCGGGGGGCACCGGCGGCGACTGATCCCTTTTCCGGCGCCGAACGAGCCCTGTCCGAACCACAGCCTCGAAGCCCACGTCAGCACGGGAACACCGACATGCCATCAGGGAAGGACGTCAACAACCTCGGGCGCCGCGGGGCGGGTGGAACGACGAAGAAGAACGCGTTCTGCTCCTTCTGTCGCAAGAGCTACCGCGACGTCGGCCCGCTGGTGGAGGGTCCCGGCGACGTCTACATCTGCGGCGAGTGCATCGAGCTGTGCCAGTCGATCCTCGATCAGGAGAAGAAGCGCCGCGGGACGAGCAAGCAGCTCTTCACCTCGATCCCGTCGCCCCGCGAGATCGTCGCGCATCTCGACGAATACGTGATCGGCCAGGAGCACGCCAAGCGCGTCCTCGCCGTCGCCGTCCACAGCCACTACAAGCGGCTCACGCTCGGCAACGAAGGATCCGACGTCGAGGTGGAGAAGTCGAACATCCTCCTCCTCGGGCCCACCGGCTGCGGCAAGACGCTCCTGGCGCGGACGCTGGCCAAGATCCTCAACGTGCCCTTCGCCATCGGCGACGCGACCACGCTCACCGAGGCCGGCTACGTCGGCGAGGACGTGGAGAACCTCCTCCTCAAGCTCCTCAACGCCGCCGACTTCGACATCGAGGCCGCGCAGCGCGGCGTGCTCTACATCGACGAGCTCGACAAGATCGGCAAGACGAGCCAGAACGTCTCCATCACCCGCGACGTGTCCGGCGAGGGGGTGCAGCAGGCGCTGCTCAAGATGCTCGAGGGCACCGTCGCCAACGTGCCGCCCCAGGGGGGCCGCAAGCACCCCGAGCAGCAGTACATCCAGATCGACACCTCGAACATCCTCTTCATCTGCGGCG
>CAWUOA010000312.1:0-4353 GCA_963923225.1 uncultured Planctomycetaceae bacterium | reverse complement strand
AGGATCGCGGCCACGGCCGCGTCGGCGGGATGGGCGAGGACGTCGGCGACCGGTCCGGTCTGGAGGATGCGGCCGCGGTCGATGACCACGATCCGGTCGCCGAGCTCGGCGGCTTCCGCGTGGTCGTGCGTCACCACCACCGCCGGCACGCCCGAGTCGACGAGCTCCCGGCGGAGGCGGGAGCGGAGACGCTCGCGCGAGACGCGGTCGAGCGCCGAGAGGGGCTCGTCGAGGAGGAGGAGCCGCGCGGGACGCGTAAGCGCCCGGGCGAGCGCCACGCGCTGCTGCTGGCCGCCGGAGAGCGTCGCCGGCAGGCGCGCGGCGAGGTCGTCGATCTCGAAGCGGGCGAGGGCCTCGCGGACGCGCGCCGCGCGCTCGGGGGCGGGCAGCCGCGACAGACCGAAGCCGACGTTTCCCGCCACGTCGAGCCAGGGAAAGAGGGCGAGATCCTGAAAGAGCATGCCGACGTCGCGGACGTGCGGCGGGAGGCAGAGGCCGGTGGCGGCGTCGCTCCAGGGGACGCCACCGTGGGCGATCCGGCCGCGCGACGGCCGGCAGAGGCCGGCGAGGCAGCGGAGGAGCGTCGTCTTCCCACAGCCGGAGGGGCCGAAGAGGATCGTGACGCCGCCGCCGGCGGGGAGCTCGAAACGGCCCTCGATGGTGAGCGGCAGGCTCCCCGGGGCGTCGGCGGGAAGATCGATCGAGAAGTCGGCGACGATTTCCGCGACGCCGCTCATGGCCGCCCCCCGGAAGCGGTGCGGGCGACGGACGGGGGACGGCGATCGAGGAGGCGGAGGGCGAGCATCGCCGCCACCGCGACGACGAGGAGCACGAAGGCGCTCCGCGCGGCGGAGGCGTGGTCGAGCGCCTGGACGTCGTCGTAGAGGGCGATGGAGAGCGTGCGCGTGACGCCGGGGACGTTGCCCCCCACCATGAGCACGACGCCGAACTCGCCCACGACGTGTGCGAAGGTCATCACCAGGCCCGACACGATGCCGGGAAGGCAGGCGGGGAGGACGACGCGGCGGAAGATGCCCAGGCGCGATTCGCCCAGGCAGGCGGCCGCCTCGACGAGACGCCGGTCGAGCCCCTCGAATGCGGCCACGAAGGGGCGGACGGCGAAGGGGAGATTCGTGATCACCGCCGCCAGGAGGATCCCGCCGAAGGTGAAGGGGATCGGCGCGCCCCCCAGCCATGCCCAGATCCGCCCCACCGGCCCCACGGGCGAGAGCGCCAAGAGCAGGAGCCACCCGGTGACGGTGGGAGGGAGCACCAGCGGCAGCGTGCAGGCGGCCTCGGCGACGGCTCTCGCGATACCGCGACGTGGTCCACGCCCGGCGATCCACCAGGCCAGCGGCAGACCGAAAAGCGCGAGCAGGAGCGTCGTGGCGGCGGCCAGTCGCAGCGAGATCGAGGCGGCGGAGAAGTCCACGGAAGCTCCCGCTACGGCGCGGCGGGGGCGGGGAACTCGAAGCCGAACCGCTCGAGGATCGCCCGGCCGCGCGGCGAGAGGAGGAAGTCGCGGAAGGCCACCGTGGCCTCGCGGTCGATCACCCGGGAATGGATCACGCCGCCATGGCGGATCGGGGGATGGGTGTCGGCAGGCACCGTCCAGAAGCGGCCCCGTTCGGAGAGCTTCGTTCCCAGCGCCATCGACAGGGGGAGGATTCCGATCTCGGCGGCGCCGCTCTCGACGTACTGCGCCGCCTGGGCGGCACTGCCGCCGATGGCGAGCTTCTTCTCCACGCTCGCGGAGTACCCGAGGGACTCGAGCGCCGCCTTCGCCGCACGGCCGTAGGGGGCGTGCTCCGGATGGGCGATCGCCACGCGGCGGACGCTCGGGTCGAGGAGCACCTCGGCCCCCTTCCCCGCCACGTCGAGCGGCGACTCGTTGCGCACCCAGAGCACGAGCCGGCCCTGGCCGGTCTCGAAGAGATCCTCCTCGGCGGCGCGGCCCGTGGCCACGAGGGCCCGGGCGAGGTCGACGTCGGCGGCGAGGAAGAGATCGGTCTCGAGGCCCGCCTGCAACTGCGAGAGGAGGACGCCCGAGGCGCCGAAGGTGGGGAGGAGATCGACGTTGGGGAAGTCCTTCTGGAAGTCGTCGGCGAGGGCGTCGAGGCAGCTTTTCAGGTCGGAGGCCGCGGCCACCCGGACGCGCGTCGCCGGCTTGACCGTGCGCGGCGGAGGAGCCGGCTTCGCGCAGCCGCACGCCGGGAGGAGCAGCGCGGCCACGAGCGCCGGCAACACCACGAGCGCCGGCGGGCGACGGGGAGCGACGCGACGGGGAGGGAGCGCGATCATGCCCCCATCCTATCGCCGCCGCGGGGGCGGCGGGCTCAGTACCAGACGCCGGCGCGGACGAGGAAGGTGTCGGAGGGATTGAAGGCGGGGGTGTCGGAGTCGTAGTACTCCACCGTGCGGCCGAAGACGAAGCCGGTCTCGAGCCGCCAGGAGATCCCGAGGTTCGCCGGCCTCCGCTCCCAGCCGGCCAGCAGCCGGTAGTCGCGGATCACCACCACCTCGTCGGCGCCGGTGGCCGACTGCATCGCCCACTGGTTGCCGCCGAACTCCGCCGCCAGGTAGGCCCAGTGGGCCGACTTGGGCCGCTCGGCGATCCGCCACGCGAGGCGCGGCCGGGGGAAGATCAGCTCGAAGCGCTTGTCGTCGGCCGGCGTCCAGAGGAGCCCGCCGGCGGGGAGCATGTTGACGTCGTAGCGGTCGAGGTAGATCACGCCGGCGACGATGCGGAGGTTTTCGTTCGCCTCCCAGGCGCCGAAGCCGTGGCCGGTGATGCGGAGGGCCTGGGCGGAATCGTTGTGGAAGTCGGAGTACCACCCGGGCGAGACGGCCAGGTCGACCCCGAGCTTGGAGCCGATCTTCCGCATCCAGCGGGCCTGCACGTAGCCCTCGTAGAGCTCGCTCGGGAGATCGACGCCGGCCGGCGCGTCGACGATCGTGCCGCTGAAGCCGGGGGTGATCAGCAGCGGCGAATCGACCGTCGGCGCGGGGAGGCCGAGCGTGACCCACTTCTCGAGGACGGTGAGCCCGAGGCCGTCCGCGTCGAGTTTCGGCAGCTCGGTGACCGTGTAGATCGCCTGCTGGAGCATCCCCGGCTTGGCCCCCGGGGGGAGCTTCCGCCCCTTCGGCTCGAACTCCTGCCGGGGCTGGCCGGGCGGCGCGACGTCGTCGGGGAGGAGCGGCTCCTGGAGATCCTGCGGATCGCCGAAGGCGGCCAGACGCAGCGGCTGAGGGATCCACTCGCGGACGTCGGGGAGATCGAAGAGCCCGTCGATCGGCGAGGCGTCTTCGTCGGCCACCGGCGGGAGCGGCTGCGGCTCCTGCTCCTCCTCGGCGCAGACCCGCACGGCGGCGACGGTCGCCAGCAGGGCGACGACGAGGGCCGGCAGGGGCGACGGGACGGTTCGGCGCACGGACGCTTTTCCAGAGGGGTCGGTCAGTACGCCAGGCCGAGGCGCAGCATCCAGCTGTCCGGCAGGTTCTGGATCTGCGGCGGGCCGTCGACGTAGAAGAGCTGCCGGTAGAAGACGTAGCCCACCTCGAAGGTCCCGGAGAGCCCCTGCGGCGTCTTCGGCACCATCTCGCCGCCGACGGTGATGCGGATGTCGTTGTAGTCGAAGGGGGAGATCTGGCCGGTGGAGCGGCGGAAGGTCCAGGCGCCGCCGCCGTACTCCCCCGCCACGAAGCCCCACAGCGAGCGGTTGGCCACCTCGCTCAGCCGCCAGGCGGCCTTGGGCGTGGGGAAGAGGATGTCGTAGCGGGCGTTGGCGTTGGGCACCCAGGTCATGCCGACCACCGGGAGGAGCTTCACCTGGTTGCGGTCGAGATAGACGATGCCCGCCTTCCCCTGCATCGTCGGCGTCAGCTGCAGGGTGCCGACGGCGCGGCCCATGATGCGCCAGCTCTGCCACACCAGCACGTCCCAGTTGGTGTAGATGCCGACCCGGATCCCGAGCTCGGCGCCGAACAGCGGCGTGAACTGCGGATTCCACGCCGCGTCGAGGAAGATGTCGTAGGTGCTCGGCGGGAGGTCGGCGAGCATCGTCGCGGTCGTCTCGGGGCCGTCCCACAGCTGCAGGCCGAAGCCGGGCGTGATCAGCAGCGGCGCGTGATTGAGGTTCGCCTGCGAGTGGTAGAAGAAGGGGACGGCGAAGGTGGCGGTGGTGTCGAGCTCGTTGACGCCGACGCTCGTGCCGTTGCCGGTGCCGTAGATGTAGCCCCAGCTCCCGCGCACGCCCTGGAAGACGCGCATCGTCTGCTGCATCGTGGGGTTCGTCATCATGCCCCCCGGCGGGAAGACGGAGCCGGGGGGCATGATGACGAACCCCACGATGC
>CAWUOA010000311.1:0-4363 GCA_963923225.1 uncultured Planctomycetaceae bacterium | reverse complement strand
TCGGCGCGGCAGCGACGCGTCGGCTCGCGGGCTTCGCGGCTGCGAAACCAGGTTTCGGCCGATTCCCCCCGTCCGTTGCCCCCCTTCTTTCCCTCTGTAGGATGGTCGTGGGGCTGTAGCTCAGCTGGTTAGAGCAGCGGACTTTTAATCCGTAGGTCCTGGGTTCGAATCCCAGCAGCCCCACTCGAAGGCACCCGGCCGTTCCGCGCGGCCGGTGCCTGCGCTTCTCCACTCTTGCCCCCCCGGCCCCGCCGTGCGGATCCGCCTCCCCTCCGACCGCGACCCGCTCCCGGTGCGAATCGGGGCCGCCCTGGCGATCGCGGCGGCCACGGTCGTCGGGCGCTTGCTCCTCGGGCCGCTCCTCGGCGATCGGCAGCAGTACCTCGCGCCCAACGTCACCGCGGCACTGGCCACGTTCCTCTGGGGCGTGGGCCCGGGGGTGATCGCCGCCTTCGCCGCCACGGCGGCGTCGGTCGTGCTGTTCGTCGTCCCGGTGATCCGCCCGGGGGAAGGATGGGTCGGCCCGATCGCCGGCAACGTCGTGTCGCTCGCGAGCACGGGCTGCCTGATCTTCGTCATCGCGGCGCTGCAGCGGTCGCGGCGCGAGGCACAGGCGCAGGCGGAGAGCGCCCGCCTCGCGGAGTCGCGCGCCAGGCAGCGCGACACCTACCTCCGTGAGTTCATCGACCACACCTCCGCCGTGGTCTACGTCAAGGATCTCGACGGCCGCTACCTCCTGGTCAACGACCGTTTCGGGTCGCTCGTCCCGGATATGAAGGACCGCTGGGAGGGGACCAAGGCGGGCGACTGGCTCCCCGCGGAGACGGCCAAGCACGTGGAGGCCGTCGACGCCAAGGTGATCGAGTCGGGCGACTCGCAGACCTACGAGGAGACGGTGCCGCTTCCCGAGGGCCCACGGACGTGGGTCTCGGTGAAGTTCCCGATCGTCGACGATCGGGGCAGGACCGTCGCCCTGGGGGGCGTCTCCACCGACGTGACCGAGCTCCACAAGGCCCGCGCCGATCTCGAACGCACCGAGCTCGTACTGAGGAACCTCATCGACGTGCAGGAGCAGGAGAAGCAGCTCCTGTGCAGCGAGTTCCACGACGGGCTCATCCAGTACGCCGTGGGGGCGAAGATGCTCCTCGAGAGCCTCGGCCGATCGGGGCTGCAGCAGGCCGACGCCGGGGCCCTCGGCGAGGCGATCGAGGCGCTGTCGCGCGGGATCGAGGACGGCCGCCGGGTGATCCACGGCATCCGCCCGGCGGAGCTCGACGACCTCGGCCTGGCCGCGGCGATCCACTCGCTCGTCGACGACATGGAAGCGGCCGGCATCGACGTCACGGCGGCGATCGATCCGGGCGGGGAGCCGCTGCCGCCGGCGTTCCAGGTGACGGTCTACCGAATCGTCCAGGAGGCGCTCTCCAACGTCCGCCGCCACAGCGGCAGCCGGACCGCCAGGCTGCGGGTGGCATGCGAAGGGGGAGCGATCGTCATCGAGGTGGCCGACGACGGCTGCGGCTTCGACGGCAGCCACGCCGGCCCGCGCGGCTTCGGGATCACCGGCATGGCGGAACGGGCGCGGCTGGTGGGGGGAGAGTGCACCGTGACCGGTAGGCCCGGAGTCGGCACCACGGTGTCGGCCCGGTTGCCGGTGCCGGCCGAGCACCGCGCCGCCGATGCGCGAGAGCCCGGGGCCCGGGCCGGGAGCTGAGTGCGGGGGACATCCGATGCCGATCCGACTCGCGATCCACGTCGGCCCGCACAAGACCGGCAGCACCAGCGCCCAGCGGGCGCTGGCCGCGGCGCGGCAGCGCCTGGCGGCGGAGGGGGTGTGGTATCCCGAAAGCGTCGCCGGGGCCCAGTGGCCCGAGCAGCATGCCGACGCCTGGCGGCTCGTCGCCCGTGGCCGCGCGGGGGAGTTCGACGCCTGGCTCGAGGGGGCCCGGCTGGAAGCGGCCGAGCGCCGCTGCGACACGCTTTTCCTGTCGAGCGAGAACTTCCAGGCCCCCGGCACGAGGCGCGCGCTCGACCGGGTGCTCCGTCGCTGGCGGCGCGAGGGGCCGACGCAGTTGCTCTGGGTCCATCGCGACACGACCGACCTGGCCGCCTCGCGCGCCGCCTCGTTCATCACGGGCGAGGCGGGCTTTTATTACCTCCATCGCCACGACCTGCGGCGCTGGGCCCGTCGCTTCGCGCTGGCGCAGGAGCGTCACCGGCGCTGGTTCACGCGGCGCGGGGCCCGGATCGTGCCGCTCGACGGACACGACCGGTCGACCCTGGCGGCGCGGCTGCTCGAGACGGCGACCGGCCGCCCCTTCGCCTGGGTGGTCACCGGCGACCACCACGTCACCGCCACGCGACTCGCCGACGCGCGGGCGGTGATGGGGTACGCCCTGCGCGTCATGCACCATCACGCCACGGGCGCCGATCCGAACGAGCCGGCGGCGTTCGCGGCGGTGCAGCCGCTCCTGCCGGAGATCGCCGACGAGACGGCCTTCGCGGAGCTCGCCTCGCGCTTTCACGCCGCGGTGCGCCGCGAGGTGGCGGCGGGAGTGGCCGACTTCGAACGCCTCGGGCCCCTCGGCCGGCAGTGGCTGGTCTGGTTCGACCGCTCCGCGCCCCGCCGTGGGTAGCGGTGGGAACCCTCAGCGACCGCCGTCGAAGAGCGCCTCGAGCGGGCCCCGGAGCACCTCCGCGGGGGTGCGGCCGCGGGCGCGCAGTTCGGCGATCGAAAGGCCCCCCGAACGCTTCGCCAGCCGCTTCCCCGCGGCGTCGCGCACCAGCGGCACGTGGCAGAAGGCGGGCGACGGCCAGCCCAGCGCCTCGGCGAGGAGGATCTGGCGGGCGGTGCTCGTGAGGAGATCGGCGCCGCGGACCACCTCGTCGATCTCCATCGCATGGTCGTCGGCGACGACGGCCAGCTCGTAGGCCGCCGCGTCGTCGCGCCGCCAGACGACGAAGTCGCCGAAGTCGACGCCGGCGGTGCGCGTGACCAGGCCGGTGCCCGCGTCCCCGGCGAGCGGATCGGCGAAGGCGATCCGGCGACCGAGCGGCACACGGAAGCGCCACGGCACGCCGCCGGGCCGCGACGCGCGTTCCACGCGGAGCGGCCGCAGGCTCGGCGGGAAGATCGGCTCCTGCTCGTCGTCGTGGCCCGGCTCCGCGCCATGCGGCGCGAGTGAAGCCTCCTCGACGTCGCGGCGCGAGTGCGGGCTCGGGTAGATCGCCCCGGCGGCCTCGAGCCGGCGCCAGACGTCGAGGAACCACTCCCCCCGCTCCGACTGCCGGTAGGGGGCGTGCGGTCCGCCGACGTCGGGGCCCTCCGTCCACTCCAGTCCCAGCCAGCGGAGGTCCTCGATCGCCGCGGCGACGAACTCCTCCCGGCACCGGGCCCGGTCGAGATCCTCGATGCGGAGGACGAGACCCGCGGAGCCCGCGCGGCGGGCCGCCTCGGCGAACGTCCGGGCGTGGCCGACGTGGAGCAGGCCGGTGGGGGTGGGAGCGAGCCGGCCGCGCCGCCCGGTCGGGGTGGCCACCGTCACACCAGCCACCACTGGCCGCTCCACAGCACCCACGCCCCGAGGGCGAGGTTCGTGCCGGCGTGCGCGAGGATGCCGTCGATCGGCTGCCTGGTGGCGGCGGTGATGCCGCTGACGATGCCGAACCAGCCCAGGGCGGCCACCGCCTCGCCGGGGTGCGTGCCCACGGCATAGAGCGCGCAGACGCCGGCGGCCGCGGCCGTGAGGGTGCCGAAGGGGACCGTGTGGAACTCCTCGTCGATGACGTAGCGCATGAGGAAGCCGCGGAGGAAGAGCTCCTCCACCAGCGGCACCACCGCCACGAGCCCCAGGCCGCGGAGGACGAGGTAGGCCCAGGTCGTCGCCGACTCGCGCCCCCAGGCGGCGAAGGGATCGAAGGCGGCCCGCTCGCCGCTCCCCCCCGAGCCGAGTCCGACGGCGGCGAGGAGGTCGTCGAGCCATCCCGCCAGGCCGGCGTCGCGCTGCATCTGCGAGAGGATCACCCAGGGGATGACCAGGAGGATGCCCAGCACGGGGGCCCACCAGGCGGGGCGGCCGAGCCAGCGGCGGATGTTCGGCCACTGCCAGGCGACCAGGCCGAGGGTCACCGCGAGCCGGAGGGCGTACACCGCCGGATAGGCGGAGTAGGGGATGCCGAGGCTCCCCGCCAGGCCCCCGCCGGACGGCGTCGGCTCGAGGGAACCGAGGGCCATGTAGGCCACGAAGGGCCAGACGCACGATTCCCAGGGCCTGTTCGGGCCGTGATCGGGGCGGCCGGCCGGAGCCTGGGGGGAGGGGCCGCCGGAGCGGGGGTCTCCGGACGCCTCGTCGGGGCCTGGGCA
>CAWUOA010000310.1:0-4378 GCA_963923225.1 uncultured Planctomycetaceae bacterium | reverse complement strand
CACTATAACGTCCTCCGCCCGCCCCCCCTTCTCGCTCCCCCCCTCCGGCCGAAGAACGGCCCTTCGGGGCTTGGAATCGGGCTCGACCGGGGGGGATAATCCCGACCGCGCCCCCGTTCCCCCGAATGGTCACGCCCGACACATCTCCTTCCGGGACCGTCCGGATCAGGCTGGAGCGACGCCGATGGCCGACCGAGGCTCCGACGATCCCGATCGAGAGGACGGCGCGGCGGCGAGGATTCCGGCCGCGGTCGTGGAAGGCTACGAATTGCTCGGGGTGCTGGGACGTGGCTCGGTGGGCGTCGTCTACAAGGCGCGGCACCTGGCCCTCAACAGGCTCGTCGCCCTGAAGATGGTGATGGCGGGCGCGCACGTCGGGCGCGAACAGTTGGCCCGCTTCACGACCGAGGCTCGTGCGGTCGCGGCGCTCAAGCATCCGGCGATCGTGCAGATCCACGAGATCGGCGAATCGGGCGGACTTCCCTTCCTCTCGCTGGAATACGTCGATGGTCCGTCGCTCGATCGCACGCTCGGCGGGCGGCCGCAGGATCCGCGTGCCGCGGTCCGGCTGATCGCGACGATCGCCGACGCCGTCCACCTCGCCCACTGCCACGGCATCCTCCACCGCGACATCAAGCCCGCCAACATCCTCCTCCCGGCCGGCGGCACACCGAAGCTCACCGACTTCGGACTGGCCAAGGATCTCCACGACCATTCGAGCCAGACCTGCGCCGGCACCCTCCTCGGCACCCCCTGCTACATGGCGCCCGAGCAGGCCAACGGGGATCCGGCCGAGCTCGGCCCCGCCGTCGACATCCACGCGCTCGGCGCGATCCTCTACGAAATGCTCGTCGGCCGGCCCCCTTTCCTCGGCGCGAGCCCCTACGAGACCACCGTGCAGGTGGTCCACGACGAGCCGGTGCGCCCTTCGCGTCTCGTCGGCCGGCTCCCGGAGGACGTGGAGACGATCTGTCTGAAGTGCCTGCAGAAGGATCCCGCCAAACGATTCCGCGACGCCGACGCGCTCGCCGAGGACTGCCGACGGTTCCTCCGCGACGAGCCGATCGTCTCTCGTCCGGTCTCGGCTCGGGAGCGTGCCTGGCGGTGGTGTCGGAGGAATCCGCGCTTCGCCACGCTGGCGGCAAGCGTGGCCGGCCTGTTGGTGCTCCTCGCCGTCGGATCGACGACCGCCGCGATCCTCCTCGACGCCCGCAGGCAGGACGCCGACAAGGCCCGTCAGCAAGCCGTCGCGGCACTCGATCTCGCGGAACGGCGCAAGCGGGATTCCGAGAAGGCGTTCGCCGACGCCGAGCGGCAGCGACTCGCCGCCGAGGCGGCCAAGAAGCAGGCGCAGGAGAGTGCCAAGGTCGCGTCCGACCAGACCGAGAACGCCGTCGCAATGGCCCAGCTTCTCGTCGACAAGGTCCAGCGCCAGCTGCGCGACGCTCCCGGCACCCGCGGCCTGAAGGCCGAACTGCTTCAGACCGCCCTCGACGGACTGGAGAAGATCGCCCGAGTCGCGTCGGGAGACGGCGTCGCGGCGCCCGTCGCCGGGCTGGACAACGCCGAGAAGCTGGCCCTCGCGGCGCGCATGCGACGGGCGGCGATCTACCGTGAGATCGGAGACAGCGGGAAAGCCGCCGAGGAGTACGTGATCTGTGAGACGATCGCCAGACGCCGCGTGGCGAACCAGCCCGACAACCCGGCGGCCAAGGGGAATCTCGCCGTCGTCCTCGTCTCCGTCGGCGACTTGCTCGTCGACTTCCAGCGTGACATGCCGGCGGCCCGCGCCCGGTTCGAGGAGGCGCTGCGCATCTGGAGGGCCCTCGACTCGGTTTCACAGGAGGCGATGGCGAAGGCCACGACGTCGGCGAACGTCGCCGAAGCCTGCACGAGCCTCGCCGTGACATGCGCCCGCCTCGGCGACACCGCCGCCGCCGGGACGCTGTTCGAGGAGGCGCTCGACCGACGGCGGCAACTCGCCCGTGACTTCCCCGAGAACCTCGAACTGGCGACGGATGCCGCCCGGTCCGTCATCCCGATGGCGGAACGGGCCTTCAGGGACGGTGACACGGCGCTTGCGCGCCGGCGCTACGCGGAGTGCATCGACGCCTTCGAATCGATCGTCGCCGCCGCGTCTGACGACCCCCGGGTACGTTTCGAGCTGGCCAACGCGCTCGGCAATTACGGCGAGTTCTGCGTCCGCTCCGGGTCACTCGAGGAGGCGCGCGGGCTCGTGGAGCGATCGCTCACGATCCACCGCGAAATCGCGGCACTCGACCCGGACGACGTCGACCTGCGGCGATGCGTCGGAGTCGATCTCTACCGCCTCGCCGTCATCGACGACATCGCGGGGCTGTCCCCGGGCGACTCGGGCCGGATCGACGAGTGCCAAGGGATCCGCAAGGGAATCGCCGAGCAGGATCCGGCGAACGCTCTCCACCGCATCGATTGGATGCTGGCCCTCGCCCGATCGGGCGATCACCCGGCCGCTGCGGCGATGGCGGAGGCCTTCGGCGACGGCCGAGCCGACACCGAAATCCACCTCAACGTGGCACGCTGCTTCGCGCAGTGCGCGGTGGCCACCCGGGACATGGCCTCGGAGCTCTCGGCGCGATACCTCCGCGAGGCGATCCGGTCGCTCGACGCAGCCGTCCATGCCGGGTTCGTCGACGAGCCGTCGATCCGCACCGATCCCGACCTCGCTCCGCTGCGCGGCACGACACCGTTCGACGCCCTGCTCACGGAAATCAGCGGGAAGTGAAGGCTCCCCCTTCCGCTCCCGGGCCCTCCTCCGGCCCGGACTGAGCCGACCGGACGGGAACGGAGGGAAGGACCCTGGGCGCGGTCCCGCGGGTGATGCCACGGGCCGCGACAGCGGTCGCCGATGGCGAGATGCCAGTCGGCGCCACCGCGGCCGGCGCGGACGCCGGGGCCGGGGCCGGCGGCGTCACGCCGGAGACGGCGACCGATCCCCCGCCCCGCGGGGCCGACGTCTCCCACACGATCCCCAGGAGGGGCACCGCGGTCGGCAAAGCGGCGGCGACCGACGGCGAGACGCGTGCCAGCAGCAAGTCGGTACCCGTGCCGAGGGACGCCGTGTCGTAGCGCCACGCGAACAGTTCGTACTCACCGGTCGCCGCCGGGGAATACCCGCGGACTTCGACGACGTACTCGCCGTCGGCGGGCAGCCGCAGATCGACGATCTCAGGATCGGTGCACTCCGCGTCGTCATCGCTGAATGCGACGACGTTCCCGGCAGCGTCACGCACCTCCAGCACGGCGTCGAACGATTCGCCGGCGAGGCGGGAGAGTGACTGCGACATCACCTGCAGGTTGAGCAGGTCGCCCGCGCGTCCCTCGACGCGGTAGCGATCGCGCTGGCCGGGGGCGGAGACGGCTCCCGTCGCCGCCACCGCGGCCACGACCGGCTCCGTGGCGGCCTCGAAACCCCGCGTGGCGACGTTCGGCACAGGCAGCCGCACGAGGGACAGCGTCTGGAGCCCCTCCGGCGCCGTGACGGCCCCCTCGGCGACGAGGAGCCGGCCGTCGGGCTCGACCGGAGCGTACCGGGCGAAGGCGAGTTTCACCGCCTCGCGGGTCCCGAAGAAGTGGTCCCGGACGAGATCGTCGAGCGTGAATCCCGTGAGGGCCGGGGTGGCCATCACATGATCGTTACTGCCCCAGGCGAAGCCGGCGGTGATCGCCCCGACCGGCCCCTGCGAGTCGGCGTGCCGCAGGCCGAGGAGGTGGCCCGTCTCATGGGCCGCCATCCAGACCGACGCCGCCACCCAGGCATCGCTCGATTCCGCCGGCCCACCTGGCAGGCCGAGCAGGCCCTCGACCTGCACGGTCGCGGTGCCGCCCGAGTCGACGTTGCCGAAATCGATCTCCCCGGCCTGGCCTCCGGGAGCGCCTTCGGCCCGCGACTCGTTGAAGTACACGGTGGCATGGGCTCCGGCGACTTCGCCGGTCGCGAAGCTCACGCCGAAGGGACCGTACAGCCGCGAGAGCGCGGCCACGATCGCAGCCCGCTCGTCGGCGGCGTAGGCATGCTCCCCCGGGTCGGTCCGGGCGTCGAAGTCGAGGACCACCGCCTGCGTTCGGCCGGAGCCCACGCTGGCCGGCCCCCCACGATCGTCGGCCGGGTCGGCGCCGAGGAGCACGCCCCCCCGGGAGTTGCCCCGGATGACGTCGTCCTCCGGCGTGCCGACGACGTTCTCGATCGCGGAATCGCACGCCAACTCGAGCACGAGGCCGCGCCGGACCTCCTGGGGCCGTGCGCTACCGAGATCGATCCCGATTCCTCCACCGCGCACGCGTGAGAAATCGAGCGTGTCGGCGCCCGCCTGCGGAGCCTCGCCGATCGAGAGCGCCC
>CAWUOA010000309.1:0-4389 GCA_963923225.1 uncultured Planctomycetaceae bacterium | reverse complement strand
GGAGTATCGTCGGCAGCGTCAGATGTGTATAAGAGACAGGCGGTAGCGAGGGGGGCGTCGGAGCCCGGGACGCTTGAGAAGCCCGGGCCACGGGGTCTATCGTACAACACGCATGGAGATCCTGCTCTACACGCGGCGCGGTTGCCACCTCTGCGAGGAGGCGGAGGACATCGTCGCGGCGCTCGCCCCCGGAACGCGCGTGGTGGAGGTCGGAGGAGACGAGGGGCTCGAGCGGGACTGGGGGGCGCGCGTCCCGGTGCTCGTCATCGACGGCCGTGTCGTCGCCGAGGGACACTTCGACGAGGGGGAGACGGCGCTGGCCCTGGCCCGGCTCCGGGCCCGGTGACGACGGGATCCCGTCTGCGCGGAGCGTCTCGGCTCACAGACCGAGATTGAGACCGCGGGTCTGGAGCTGGTCGGCCAGGTGGCGGGCCTCGGTGAAGATCTCGGCGTCCCACCCCGCCGCCCGGGCGGCATCGACGTGCTCGGCGACGTCGTCGGTGAAGAAGATCGACTCGCCCGGGACGCCGGCCATCCGTTCGGCCGCGGCGTAGATCGCCCGGTCGGGCTTCATCGCCCCCACTTCGTGCGACAGCACCGTGACGGCAAACCGGCCGGGAAGGACGGAGAATCGCCGCGTGAGGAGATGCTCCCAGTGGGGGGCGCAGGTGTTGGAGAGGATCCCCGTGCGGCAGCCCGATCGCTGCACCGCGGCGATCACCGGGAGCATCGCCACGTTCAGTTCGAACATGTCGCTGGCGGCGTCGGCGAGGGCCGAGGCATCGCTCGTCGAACCGGTCACACGGCCGAACTCGCGGTGGAATGCGTCCCAGTCGATCTCGCCCCGCTCGAGCCGGGCCTGGAGCCCCCCTTCGAACACCGCGGCGTGAGCCGCCGCCGGCGTGATGCCCGCCACGGCGGCCATGTTCCGCGTCGCCTTCTCGCGGTCGAACAGCGCGATCACGTTGCCCAGATCGAAGTAGACGAACTGCGGGACGCGTGAGAGAGGTGGCATGGAGGACGGGGCCCGGGGTGGTCGCTTTCCTGTCGGTGCGGAAGGAGGCTATTCTGCCCGCTTCGCCCGCGCCCGTGCCAGGCCATCCCGGCCGGGCCCGGGGCGGCCTCCCGTCGCACCCTGCCCCTTCCCACTTCCGGCGACCTCCCACCATGGCCATCAACCGCTACAGCTCCCGCATCACGCAGCCCCGCTCGCAGGGGGCCTCGCAGGCCATGCTCCTCGGCACCGGCCTCCAGCCGGCCGACCTCGACAAGGCCCAGGTCGGCATCGCGAGCATGTGGTACGACGGCAACACCTGCAACATGCACCTCGGCGACCTCGCCGCCGCGGTCAAGGAGGGGGTGGGTGCGGCCGGCATGGTGGGGATGCGCTTCAACACCATCGGCGTCAGCGACGGCATCTCGATGGGCACCGACGGGATGAGCTTCTCGCTCCCCTCCCGCGACCTGATCGCCGACTCGATCGAGACGGTGATGCAGGCCCAGTGGTACGACGGCCTCGTGGCGATTCCCGGCTGCGACAAGAACATGCCCGGCTGCCTGATCGCCATGGGCCGGCTCAACCGGCCGGCGCTGATGGTGTACGGCGGCACGATCCGGGCCGGCCATCTCGCCGACGGCACGCCGCTCGACATCGTCTCCGCCTTCCAGTGCTACGGCGAGTACGTCGCCGGCCGCATCGACGACTCCCGGCGGTCGAACGTCGTCCGCCAAGCCTGCCCCGGCGCCGGCGCCTGCGGCGGGATGTACACCGCCAACACCATGGCCACGGCGATCGAGGCCCTCGGCATGGCGCTGCCCGACAGCGCGAGCATCCCCGCGGTCGATCCGGCCAAGTTCGACGAGTGCCGCCGGGCCGGCGCCGCGGTGAGGCTGCTCCTCGAGCGCGACATCAAGCCGCGCGACATCATGACCCGCCGCGCCTTCGAGAACGCGATGGTGGTGACGATGGCCCTCGGTGGATCCACCAACGCCGTCCTCCATCTCATCGCCATGGCCCGCGCCGTGGAGGTGGACCTCTCCCCGGCCGACTTCCAGGCCGTCGCCCGCCGTGTTCCCTACATCGCCGACCTCAAGCCGAGCGGCCGCTACGTCCAGGAGGATCTCCACGCCGTCGGCGGCACCAGCGGCTTCATGAAATACATGCTCGACAAGGGCTTCCTCGACGGCGACTGCCTCACCTGCACCGGCAAGACGCTCGCCGAGAACCTCGCCTCGAACAAGGGCCTCGCCGCGGGGCAGAAGGTGATCCATCCCGTCGAGCAGCCGATCAAGGCCACCGGCCACATCACGATCCTCCACGGCAACCTCGCCCCCGGCAGCGCCGTCGGCAAGATCACCGGCAAGGAGGGGGCGACGTTCGTGGGGCCGGCCCGCGTCTTCGACAGCGAGGAGGCGATGCTGTCGGCGCTCGAGCACGGGAAGATCCAGCGCGGCGACGTGATCATCATCCGCTACGAAGGACCGAAGGGGGGGCCCGGGATGCCGGAGATGCTCACCCCGACCTCCGCGCTGATGGGCGCGGGGATGGGCAACGACGTGGCCCTGATCACCGACGGCCGTTTCTCCGGCGGCTCGCACGGATTCATCGTCGGCCACGTGGTGCCCGAGGCCCAGGAAGGGGGCCCGATCGCGCTGGTGAAGGACGGCGACCGGGTGACGATCGACGCCGATTCCGCCCGCCTGGACGTGGACGTCTCGGAGGCCGAGTTCGCCACGCGCCGCGCGGCCTGGAAGGCCCCGGCCCTCAAGGCCAGCCGCGGCGTCCTCGCCAAGTACATCCGCTGTGTGGCGCCCGCCAACGAGGGCTGCGTCACCGACGAGCCGCGGTGAGACGCCTCAACGGCCCTGCGGCAGCGGCAACGATTCGATCGGCACCGGTGCGCCCGGGACGACGGTGGCCCCCGGCGGGAGCTGCTCCCTGGTGAGCGGAGCGCCGTAGGTGGGCCCCGCGGAGACGAGTCCCGCCGGACCGGGTAGCGCCGCCGGCGGGCCCGCCGCCGGATCGGCTGCCTGAAAGGCCGGGCCCGATTGCGGCAACGGCGCGATGCCGAGCCGGCCGAGAACCTTGCCGAGCATCTTCTTCTCGAGCAGCGGATCGCGGCCGAGGGGGATCCAGCCGATGTTCGGCGTCGGATTGGCGACCGGCCGTGGCTGGTCGCCCACCTGCTGGCCGAGGGTGGGCAGCGGCGTGCCGTAGCGGTAGAGCGAGTCGTCGTTGCGGAACGACGCGCCGCCGGCGGTGGCCCGCATCGGGCGGGGAAGGTTCTCGAGCTCCTTGAGGACCACCGCCTCGATCCGCCACCCGGCCGGATCGGGAATCAGCCGCATCGAGCCCGAGCGACGGATCGACTGCAGCGTCGACTCGAGACGCTCGCGGAAGCCGACCGAGTCGCCGCGCCACGGCTCGAGGAGCGTGGCGCCGGTCTGTGGGTAGGTGTCGATGCGCCCCTCGGCGGGGATCCCGCCGGAGAACACGACGCGCTGCTCGGCCTGGATCTTGAAGAAGTCGTCGACGGTGTCGACCATCTGCTGCCACACCACCTCGGCGTCGAGCGGCGGGATGACGACACTGCTTTGCGGCTGCGGTGGTGGGCCGGGCACCACCGGGCCCGCCGGCCCGATCACGGTGCCAGGGGGGAGCGGCGCGAGCGGGTCGAGGCCGGGGCCGAGCCCGGCTGCAGGCGATGGGGTGCCGAAGCCGGGGAAAAGCGGCGTCGTGGCGGGAGCGGGGAGCGGCTGCACCAGCGCCGGCCCGGTCCCCGGCGCGGTGGCCGGAAAGGGCGCTTGCGGGAGCGGCACCGTCGGCACGATCGCCTGGGGCACCGGCGCGGCGGGGGGAGGAATCTGGAAGGCCTGCACCGGCCGGCCGGCGGGCACCTCCTCGTCGGGAAGCTCCTCCGGAAAACGAAGCGTCTGCCGCGCGGGCGCCGGTGCCGGAAGCGATTCTTGTCCGCGGGCGTCCGCTGGGAGCGTGAGCAGCGCGATCGCCAGGGCGGCGAGCGCCAGGAGGATCTCGGTGATCACCGGGGGAAGGCGTCGGCGGCGTGGCATGTCGGCATCCCTGCGACGGGCCCGGCGGCACGGTGCCGGGGGGCGGGATGGTCGCGGCCGGCCTGCGCCGGCTCAAGGCCATTTTCACGCTGAGGTCCGAGCCAGTCAGCGGCGGCGGAGGGCCCGCCAGGCTCTGGACACCCCGAATCCGACCGTCCACAGCGTCGCCAGGCCGATGACTCCGAGGCCGACCAGTGGGACTCCGGTGGGCTCGATCCGGTTCACAGTCACGGGGACCGGGCTGAACGGAGCACTGGCAGGCTTGGGGAGCCTGTCTCTTATACACATCTCCGAGCCCACGAGACCAGAGAGGATCTC
>CAWUOA010000308.1:0-4391 GCA_963923225.1 uncultured Planctomycetaceae bacterium | reverse complement strand
CGCATCTTCGGGATCGCGCAGAACGTGCAGGTGCGGTCGCAGCCCTCGGAGATCTTGAGGTAGGCCATGTGCCGCGGCGTGACGCGGAGCCGGCCCCGGTCCTCGAGCGGCACCGCCGGCGCCGGGCGGAACAGGCTCCGCTGATCCCCCAGGCCGCCGATGAGCCGCTCGGCCGCGCGGGCCACGTCGTCGCGTGAGAAGACGCCGATCACGGCGTCGAGGCCGGGCAGCTCCTCGAGGAGCGACTCCTTCTGCCGCTCGGCGAGGCAGCCGGCGACGATCACGCCGCGCGTTCCCCCGGCCTTCTTGAGATCGAGCATCTCGCGGACGACGCCGTACGACTCCTCCCGCGAGGCGTCGATGAAGGCGCAGGTGTTGACGACGACGAGATCGGCCCCGTCGGGCGCGCCCACCAGCTGCCAACCGTCCTGGCGCAACAGCCCCAGCATCCGCTCGCTGTCGACGAGGTTCTTGGGGCACCCCAGGCTCACCATGGCGAACGTGCCGCGGCAGCGCTCGTCGGGGGCCTCGGCCGGCACCGCCAGGCGCGCTCCGGCCCCGGTGCCGCACGACTCCCCCGCCCCTTCGCCGATGATCGGAAGATTCCCCATCTCAGCTCCTCGCCGCGATCAGGCCGTCGAGCTCGGCCTTGAGCTTCGGCAGGATCTGGTCGTAGGGGAAGGCGCCGAGCTCCACGGAGCGGCGTTTGAGGTTCACGTGCGTCGGGCCGCACCACAGGCCGAGGTCGGCGTCGTCGGTCTCGCCGGGGCCGTTCACGCGGCAGCCCATGACCGCGATCGTGATCGCGTGGTCCTTGGCGTACTGCGTCATCTCCTTCACCTCGCGGGCCAGCTCGATGAAGGCCTCGTTCTCCACGCGCGAGCAGCTCGGGCAGGAGATGATGTTCAGCGACGAGAGGCCGTAGTCGACCACGCTCCGCACCCGCCCCGCCGCGATGTCGGCGAGGATGGCGTTGGCCGCGGCGATCTCCTCCGGCTTGCGGGCGTTGGGCACGGTGAGCGAGACGCGCACCGTGTCGCCGATGCCGCGGCTGACGAGCTGCTCGAAGGCGATCCGCGTCTTCACGATCCCGTCGGGGGGCATGCCCGCCTCGGTGACGCCGAGGTGGAGCGGGATCTCCGGACGCTCGGCCGCGAAGCGCTTGTTGACCTCGATCACCTTCACCGGATCGGAGTCCTTGAGCGAGACGGCGTAGCGGGTGAAGCCGATGGAGTCGAGGAGGGCGCAGTGCTCGAGGGCGCTTGCGAGCATCGGCCCGAGCGAGTCCTCCTCGGCGAACTGCTCCTTCTTCGCCGGATCGACGCTGCCGCAGTTCACCCCCACGCGCAGCGCGCAGTCGTTGGCGGCGGCCACGTCGGCGATGAACTTCACCTTCTCCTGCCAGGGCTTCGTCGGCTCGTGGTGGTAGAGGTGGCCGGGGTTGTAGCGGAGCTTGTCGACGAAGGGGGCCACGTCGGCGGCGAGGCGGTAGTTCTCCTGGAGGTCGACGGCGAGGTTGGCGGTCGTCCCCGCCCGGATCGCCTCGAGGGCCGCGGCGTCCTTCTTCGAGTCGACGGCGATCCGCACGACCCCCGCCCCCGCCTTCCGCAGGTCCTCGGCCTGGTGAATCGTGGCCTCGATGTCGGTGGTGTGCGTCGCCGTCATGCTCTGCGGCGCGATCGGGTGGCCGGCGCCGATGGTGATCGAGCCGATGCGGACGGCGCGGGTGGGATTCCTCGTGATCTCGACCAAGTTCCTTCCTCCGGGCAGACTCGTCCCCGCGGGATCCCCCGCGGCACCGGCCCGACCTCTCGGGCACTTCCGATCCAAACGATAGCAGACCCGCCCGGAGGGGCGAACCGGATGCGTTACGACCCCTGCCTCCACGTCGTGCTCCACGAGCCGGAGATCCCCCCCAACGCCGGCAACGTCGGCCGGACCTGCGTGGCGATCGGGGCGAAGATGTGGCTCGTCCGCCCCCTCGGCTTCCAGATCGACGACTACTATCTCCGCCGCGCCGGCCTCGACTACTGGGAGGAGCTCGAGTGGGAGGTGGTGGACGACTGGGCGGCGCTGCTCGACCGGCTCGGCCGGGGGCCCGACTGGCTGTTCAGCGCCCGCGCCGCCCGCTCCTACACCGACGTCTCCTACCGCCGTGGCGACGTCCTCGTCTTCGGCCGCGAGTCGGCCGGGCTGCCGGAGGGGCTCGTCGCCGCGCACGCCGACAAGCTCCTCACGATCCCCTCCCGGCCGCAGGTGCGGAGCCTCAATCTCTCCAACTGCGCGGCGATCGTGGCCTACGAGGCGATCCGGCAATGGGGCGGCCTTCCCGGGCCCGCCGCGCGCTGACCGGCGGCGCGATCGCTCACCCGCCCGGCCCCTCGTCGGGGATCTCGCCGTAGATCGGCAGGTGGCGGTAGTAGACCTCGAGCATCCAGGTGGCGAAGCAGGTGGCGAAGAGCCGCCCCCCCGCCGAGCCCCAGCGGTCGAGCGACGGATCCCAGCTCCCCCGCTCCTTCCCCTTCTCCACCTGCCGCGCCGGCAGCTCCGTCCGCAGCCGCGCGTTCCACTTCCGCCAGGCCGCCCCTTGCGCGTGGTGGGCCACCTGCGTGATGTAGTACCAGGCGTAGAGGTCCTTGTCGGCGTCGAAGTCGATCGGCTTCTCCTTCATCACCGCCGCGAGGCCCTCGACGAGGCGCGGGTCGTCGCGCTGCCAGCCGAGATACTGCCGGCAGAGGAGCCCTTCGGCCGTGACCGCGGCGGTCACCGGCTGTGCGTCGCGGGCCCGGTTCTCGCGCCGGTAGCCGTAGCGCCGCCCGTCGTCGACGGCGACCAGATCGAGGAAGTCCCCCACCCGCTCCAAGGTCTCGTGCGGCACCTCGAGGCCCGCCATCATGGCGCTCTCCAGCGCCATCACGTACCACCCGGTCACCGACATGTCCCCTTCCCGGCGCGGCTCGTAGCGCCAGCCGCCCCCCTCGCTCTGGGCCTCGACCGCGTAGCCCAGGGCCCGCTCCGCCGGCTCGCGCAGCTCCTCGTCGTGCGTCATGCCGTAGAGCTCGCACAGCGCGATCGTCGCCTGCGCGTGGGAGTAGCTCTCGTGGAGCGGCGGGATGGGGCCGGTGTCGAAGACGCCGTCGGCGCGCTGGGTGGCGAGGAGCTTCTTCCAGCCGCGGGCCACGGCGACCCGGTGCGTCCCGGCCCGGTGCGTGTTCCCCGCCCCCTGCAGGGCCAACAGCGCCATCGCCGTGGCGGCGAGCCTGTTCTCCTGCGACCCGCCGTCGAGGTAGGGCCCCTGCAGGCTCCAGAGCCCGTCCTTCTTCTGCTGGCGCACGATCCACTCGAGCGCCAGCGTCACCGCGGCCTCGGTGGCGTCGCTGCCGCCGTTGGCCCCGATGAATCCCTCGCGCCTCCCCGGCTCGCGACCGGAGAGGGCGACCCGGATGCCGCCGGCCGCCTCGCGCGGCGTCGCCTCCGAGGGCGGCTCCTCGGGCGCGGTCGTCTCGGCCTCGGCCGGCTCCGGCGGCGGCGTGGCCACGACCGCCTCGGTCGGCTCGTTGGGCGGCTCCTCGGTGGGCTCGGCTTCCTCGCCGGGCAGTTCGACGACCGCCTCGTCGGTGGCGGCGGCGCCGGGAGCGCCGGAGGAGTCGCCGAAGCCGAGCACGAGCGCCAGTCGCTCGCGCTTCGGGAGTTGCACGATCCACAGCGCGAGCGTCACGAGCAACACCGTGTGGACCGCGAGGCTCGTGGTCCACGCGGGGCTGGCGGCGAGGATCGCGGCGAGCGTCTCGGCGATCGACTCCCACGCCGTCGGCTCGGGGGGCTCTCGCTCCTGCAGCGGCCCCGGCCCGCCCGATCGGCGGACGACGTCGCCGGTGTCGATCGCCGGCGGCCCGACGGGCCCCGGCTTCTTCTGCCACGGCGCGCCCCCGACGAGGGTCTCCGGCTGCGGGTGCCCAGGCGGGGAGCGGCCCGGTCGCGGCGGCGGGAGGGGGGCGTCGCCCTGGGGCATGAAGGGGGCATCCGGAGAGAGGGACTCTCTCCGTTATTTCCGCCGGACGCGGAAACGGGCAATCCCGATCACACCGGGTCGAGCGCGTCGACACCCGGTCGGCCCCGGTCCGGCAGTGTCCTCGCCCCGCTTGTCGACGTGAGGATTCTGCGGACGAGAGCAGTTTTTCCGGCCCGCTGCCCGCGAGGGCTTTCCTTTCGAACCCTGACGGCCTATGATCCTGGAGTCGAGTCGTCGTGGGAGCCGATCCTCATCCGGTCGATCCCTGCCGGACCTCCGGCCGACCCGATCACCCAAACATGTCGCGGGGTGGAGCAGCCCGGTAGCTCGCGAGGCTCATAACCTCGAGGTCACAGGTTCGAATCCTGTCCCCGCCACT
>CAWUOA010000307.1:0-4393 GCA_963923225.1 uncultured Planctomycetaceae bacterium | reverse complement strand
GGCCTGTGGACGGCGATGTACGGCGCGGCGCAGTGCTTCGCCTACGGCCACGACCGCTCCCCCGACGCGAAGCGCCGCGCCGACCGCGTGCTGGCGGCGCTGTCGTTCCTCCAGGAGGTGACGCAGGGGGGGGAGCACGCTCCGCCCGCGGGCTTCCCGGCCCGCACCGTCCTCCCCGCCGACGCGCCCGACCCGAACGTCGGCCAGGAGGCCCGCGACCAGGACACCCGATCGCGCGATCCGCACTGGAAGACGCTCGAGCCCCGCTGGCCGAAGTCGGCCGACGGCCGCTGGTGGTGGAAGGCCGATACCAGCTCCGACGAGCTCGACGGCCACTACTTCTTCCTCGCCCTGTACCACGACCTCGTCGCCGGCACCGACGCCGAGAAGCACGTCGTGCGCGGGACGGTAGCCCGCCTCACCGATACTCTCGTGGAGCACGGCTTCCGGCTCGTCGACCACGACGGCCGGCCGACACGCTGGGGGGACTGGTCGCCGGGGTCGCTCAACGACGATCCACGCTGGGAGGTGGAGCGCGGCCTCAACTCGATGAGCATCCTCGCCTACCTGGCGATCGCCCGGCACGTGACCGGCGACGAGAAGTACGCCGCGGCCGCGGAGCGGCTCGTGCGCGACCACGCCTACGCCGCCAACGCCCAGGCGCCGAAGTTCCAGCAGGGGATCGGCTCCGGGAACCAGTCGGACGACGAGATGGCGTTCATGAACCTCTACCACCTCGTCCGCTACACCGCCGACCCGGCGAGAAGGCGGGCCCACCTCGGGGCCTTCCACCGCTACTGGCTCCTCGAACGGCCGGAGCGCAATCCGTTCTTCAACTTCGCCTACGTCGCCGCGGCGCGGGAGGCCTCCCCCGGCGGTCCGCTCGATCCTTCCGCGGCGGGATCGCAGGGGCCCCACGACTGGCTCGACGATTCACTCGACGCCCTCGTGCTCCTTCCCCTCGACCGCTGCCAGTGGCGACGCACCAACTCCCACCGTCTCGATCTGGTGCGGCTGCCGGCGGCGCAGTCGATCGATCCGGGGCAGCCCGACCGGGTGCCGCGCGGCTACCGCGTCGATGGCAAGGTGCTCCCGATCGACGAGCGGTGCTTCGCCCATTGGAACACCGATCCGTGGCGCTTCGACCAGGGGGGCGACGGCCGCGAGCTGGCCAGCGGCACGGTGTTCCTCCTCCCCTGGCACATGGGGAGGTACCACGGTTTCATCGCCGACGACTGAACGTCGGGCGGCGCGGCGCCGGCGTCACTTCGCGGCGGCGTTCGGCCGGGGCTTCTCGCGCACCATGCCGAGGAGGTTGTCGACGAGGATCGTGCCGGTCCGCTCGCCGAGCGACACGCGCGACACGTACTGGTAGCGCGGGAAGGCGAGGAAGTCGACCTCGGTGAGGACGTAGCCGAAGGCGTCGTTGGTGAGCCCGAAGAGGAAGGTGTCGTCGCCGGTCTTCCGCTTGAGATACCCGCCGATGTTCGGCAGCGCCTCGCCGGGGATCGTGAGGATCCGTGCCGGCCCCAGATCGACCATGGCGAGGGTGACGCCGATCGTGCGCGTGGCCGCGTCGTGCGGGTAGCCGAGCGGGGAGAGCGTGACGACGGCCCACAGTTCGTCGGAGTCGACCGGGAAGCGGACGTCGCGGGAGCGGCACTCCACCACCGGCTCCTTCTCGACCGCCGCGTCGGCCACGATCCGCAGGGCCTCCTCCGCCATCGTCCGGCCGATGCGCTCGCACTCCTCCCAGGTGCCGATGTCCTTCCAGTAGCCGCGGACCGGGTCGGAGGGCTGGTCGAGGTCGCGGTTGTCGGCGGTCACCATGCCCCCCTGCGCGCCGTTCATGAACAGCGCCACGCCGCCGGCCCGCGCCTCGATCGAGTCGACCAGCGGCCCGATGCAATCGGGGGAGAGGATGCCGCGGTCGGAGCCGATCACCTCGGGATGGATCGCGTAGTTGACGAGCGTGCCGATCGTCGCCCCGTCGGTGCCCGTCGCCTGGATCACGCCCATCCGCCGGTCGTAGAGATCGGGGGCGTAGTAATTGAAGGCGATGCGGCCGCGGGCCTCGCCGGTGGCCACCTTCAGCGTGGCTGGCCTGGCCCGGTCGAGGGCCTCGTTGATCGCCTCGGCCATCCGCTCGACGACCGAGTCGATCCAGGCGAGGTCGCCGGTGTGACCCCCCTTGCCGTCGGGGAAGGCGTAGCAGTCGGGGGCGCTGTGGGTGTGGGTGGCGCCGATGAGGATCGCTTTGCTGGGGATCCGCGGGACGAGGGCCCGGACCCGGTCGCCGAGCACGCCGGGGAAGCCGAGGGCGTCGACGGAGACGATTGCCACGGTGGAGGCCATGCCGCCGCCGTCCATCACCAGCGCCCGCACGGTGAGCTCACCCTGCTTCCGGCTCGTCGGCTTCGTCGGCCCCATGCCGCCGGAGGCGGGGAGGAGCGGGTCGGGGGTGATGATCCGCGTGGCCGCCCCGGCACGGAACTCCCCCGCTCCCGCGGCCTCCGCGAGCCAGCCCGTCGCGACGACCGTGAAGAGGAGCAGGAGGGGCGCCAGAGTCTTCATGGCTTGGCCTTGGGGAGATCGCCCTCGTAGGGGAGGGTCTTGGGATCGAAGCCGGCGTGGGGCAGCGTGTCGGGCGTGATGCGAACGGCGGTCGACTGGCGGAAGGGGACGAGCGACCCCGTGGCGTACTCCAGCTCGATGAACGCCGCGGTCCACCCCTTCTTCACCGGGTCGGCCTTCCCGACCCAGCTCCCGTCGGCCTGGGCCGTGAGGGTGGTCGGCTTGTAGGCCTTCCCGATCGTCTTCAGGCGGAAGTCACGGGCGTCCGGATTGTGGGCCTGCCAGAGGACGACGTTCGTCGGCTTCTCGTCGCTGCGGACGCGGATCGAGCCGTCGTCCTCGAAGGTCCACTCGGCCTCGGGCCGCTTCCGGCCGTCGATGATCATCTGGTAGAAGGCGACGATGCTCATCACCGAGCTGGGGTTCTTGTCCACGCCGTGGTCGGTGTTGGGGACGTAGTAGAGGTGCTTCTCCCCCTTCAGGTCGTCGTAATAGAAGCGCGACGAATCGGGGACGAAGAACTGGTCGCCGCTGCCGTTGACGACGAACTTCGGGATCGTGAGCCGGTCGAGGTAGGAGTAGGGGTCCTCGATCGAGTGCAGTTCCTGCATCCGGACGTGGTCGGGATCCTGGACGATGCCGTGGTGGACGTAGTCGCCGAGCGCCTCGGCCCAGAAGCCGTAGGTGGCGCCGTGGTGGTGGAGTTGCTCGTCGACGTTGAGGACGTCGATGACGATCGGGACGATCGCCTCGACGCGGTGGTCGGCGGCGCCGGCCATCCAGGTCGTCCAGCCGCGTTTCGAGCCGCCGGCGACGACGAACTTCCCGACCGGAATCCCCTCCTGCTTCGACCACTCCTCCATGCAATCCATCGCCTTGACGACGCTCTTGACCATCGGCATCCGCGGCAGCCAGGTCGGGTCGCCGGTGTCGAGGAATTGGTGCCAGCAGTAGGCGATGAGGTCGTCCTCCTTGCGCGGCTGGCCGTCGCCGTGGAACACGATCGGCTGGTTGGGGATCATCTTCAGCTCGACGACGAGGCTGCCGGTGGTGTTGGCGATCGTCTGCACCACGACGCCGGGGCCGTCGGGCACCTTGTCGTTGTCGTTGCCGCCGCCGCTGATCATCACGAAGCACTTGTCGGTCTTCAGCTCCTCCGGGCGGGCGACGATCAGCCAGTGCTCCCACTTCTGCCGGCTGACCTCGTCGGGCTTCCGCCACGACTGGCTCGTGAGCTTGATGACGGTGGCCGGCGCCTTGCCGCCCCCCTTCACCACCTCCCAGGCGTAGGCTCCGTCGTCGTCGTCGATGTAGTCGTCGAGGGGAAGCTCCAACGTGGCTCCCGTGGGAGGGGCGGCCGGGGCCGGGTCGGCCCACGACAGGAGGCCTGCCGCCGGCAGGAGGCAGGCGCAGATCGTGGCGAGAGCGTGGAGGCGGCGCGGCGCGGAGGTCATGGGTGGTTCCGGGGACGGTCGGGGTGCGGGGGCGATCCGCCGCGTCCGCCGGCACGGAGCCGGCGGACGTGCGGCCGCTTACGGGATGGTCACTTCGCGAGCTGGAAGGGGGGCAGCTCCTTGGTGCCGGAGCCGATCTCCGCCTTGAGCGGCGACGAGTCGGGGATCGAGTACTTGCCGCCGAGGAGATCGGGCGGATCGGACTTGCCCGAGCGGTCCTTCATCGCCTCCTCCACCTTGGCCGGATCGGGCCAGATCACCGTGACGTTGTAGTTGCCGGTCATCACCCCGGGCTTGGAATTGGTGTAGATCTCGAAGCTCCCATCGGGCCCGGTGTTGGCGGAGGGGACGAGGCCCCCCTTCTG
>CAWUOA010000306.1:0-4397 GCA_963923225.1 uncultured Planctomycetaceae bacterium | reverse complement strand
TATCGTCGGCAGCGTCAGATGTGTATAAGAGACAGCCACCGCATGTTCGACATCGTCGGCGACGTCCACGGGTGCGACGACGAGCTCGTCGCGCTCCTCCGGGCGCTCGGCCACCCCCTCGATCCGCTCGAGCCCCATCCCCACGGCCGCCGGCTGGTGTTCGTCGGCGATCTGGTCGATCGCGGCCCGGCCACCCCGGCGGTGCTCCGCCGTGTCATGGCGCTGGTGGCCGCGGGGCGGGCGCTGTGCGTGGCCGGCAACCACGACGTGCGACTCGCCGAGGCCCTGCGGGGCGTCGCCGTCGAGCCGGGCCACGGCCTCGAGGAGTCGCTCTCGCAGCTCGCCGCGGAGCCCGCGTCGTTCCGTGCGCAGGCCGCCGCGTTCATCGAGTCGCTCCCCGGCCATCTGGTCCTCGACGACGGACGGCTCGTCGTGGCCCACGCCGGCCTCGAGCGCCGCTACCACGGCCTGGACACGGCCGAGGCCCGCGACCGGGCGATCCACGGCGCGTACTGCGGCACGTTCGACGAGCGGCCGATGCCGGTGCGAGACGACTGGGCGGCGCGGCACGACGGCTCCGTCACGGTCGTGCAGGGCCATACCCCGGTCGCCGAGGCGGAGTGGTTCAACGAGACGATCTGCATCGACACCGCGTGCGTGTACGGCGGGCGGCTCACGGCGCTCGAGTGGCCCGAGCGGAGGCTCGTGGCGGTGCCCGCGGACCGGGCGTGGGCCCGCTCGGCGCGGGGCGCGCTTCCGCCGCGGGCTCGCGCGCCACGGCCGGTGTGGGGGCCCGCGCCTCCGTGTCCCTCGCCGTCCGAGACCGTGCGTGAGTTGCGGGCGGCGGCGGAGCGACTCCTCCGTCGCGATGCGCCGCTCCGCGCGGTCGCCGGCGCCGCGGCGCGGAGTCCGTACGTCGTCCACCTGCCGCCGACGATGTCGGCCTGCGATCCCTCGCGCGAGGGCCACGCGCTCGAGCATCCCCTCGTCGCCATGGCCCAGTACGCGGCCGAGGGAACGAGGAACGTCGTCTGCGAGGAGAAGCATTCGGGCGTCCGCGCCGTGGCGGTCGTCTGCCGGGACGCGGAGGCCGCCCGTCGCCGCTTCGGCGTCGCGGACGGTAGCGCCGGAGCCGTCCACTCCCGCCTCGGCCGTGCCGTCCTCCCTCCCGGCCGCGAGGCATCGGTGCTCGCCGGCCTCCGCGCCGCCGCCGACCGGGCCGGCACCTGGGATCGACTGGGCACCGATTGGCTCTGTCTCGACGGCGAATGGTTGGACGGGCCATGGCCCGGAGGCGGGCTGGCGGCGTTCCACCTGCTCGCCGCCGAGGGGCGGACGTTCTTCGACCGCGGTCACGCCTGGCATCTGGCCGAATTGGGGGCCCTCGCCGACACCGCCGATCCGGTCCCCGCGGACGCCGGTCCGCTACTCCGCACGACCCGGCACATGGCGGTCGATCTCGAGCGTCCGGTCGACGTCGCCGCGGCGATCGCCTGGTGGCACGATCTGGGCGCGAGGGGCGGCGAGGGAATCGTCGTCAAGCCGGCCACGATGGCCGCCTCGGGCGTCGCCGGCCCTCTCCAGCCGGCGCTCAAGGTGCGGGCCGAACCGTGGCTGGGGCGGGTGTACGGCGAGGCGGCGCGGGAGCGTGGCGGGCTCGAGAGCCTGCGTGGCCGCAGCCTGGCCACGAAGCGGGCCCGCGCGATCGACCAGTTCGCCCTCGGCCTGGAGGCCCTCGAGCGATTCGTGGGCGGGGCACCCCGCGTCGACGTCGACGTCTGCCTCGACCGCCTCCTCGCGTGGACCCCGCGCGGGTGAGCCGGCTCACCCCAGGGCGTCGATGGCGATCGCCGCCAGGAGCACGAGCCCCACGGCGGCGTTGGCGGTGAAGAAGGCCTGATCGACGCGCGACAGGTCGTCGGGGCTGACGATCGAGTGCTCCCAGAGAAGCAGGCCCGCGATCGCCGCGAGCGCCCCCTTGTAGACGAGGCCCAATTGCGGCACCAGCGCCGGGAGGAACGCGAGCGTGACCACGGCTCCCAGATGGAGCAGCGCGGAGAGCTTGAGCGCCCGGGGGACGCCCAGTCGCGCCGGGATGCTGTGCAGCCCCCGGGCGGCGTCGAAGCGGGCATCCTGGCAGGCGTAGATGCAATCGAACCCCGTGACCCACGCCGTCACGGCCAGACCCAGGACCGCCGCCGGTGCCAGATCCGCCGGGTCGCGGAGCACCGCCTCCCCCCGGATCGCCAGCCACGCCGCCACCGGCGCCATGCCCAGCGCCGCCCCCAGCCAGGCATGGGCCAGGAGCGTGAAGCGCTTGGCGTAGCTGTATCCGAGGAGCCAGGCGAGCACCGGGGCGGAGAGGACCACCGGAAGCCAGTTGGGGAGGAAGAGGAGGGTCGAGGCGACGAAGCCGACGCTCGACGCGACCACCAATCCGAACACCTCCTCCACGCCGACGACGCCGCTGGGGAGGTGGCGGGAGGCGGTGCGTGGATTGGCGGCGTCGATCGTCCGGTCGACGAGCCGGTTGAACGCCATCGCGGCGGTCCGCGCGGTCACCATGCAGAGGATCACCCCGAGGCCGCGGCGTGCCCACTCGGCGGGCCCGAGCGCCGGCCCGCCCGGCACGAAGAGGGCGAGGATCACCGCCATCAGCGCGAAGGGGAGGGCGAAGATCGTGTGGCTGAAGCGGACGAGCTCGAGGTACGTGCGGAGCGTGGCGGCCATCTACGGAGCCCCCCAGCGGCGGACGAGATCGTGGGCGACGCCGAGCTGGTCGCAGATCCGCGCCACCACGAAGTCCACGAGGTCGGCGAGGGTGGTGGCGCCGGCGTAGAACCCCGGCGCCGCCGGGAGGACGACCGCCCCGGCCCGGTGGATGGCGGCCATGTTCTCCAATTGCGGGAGCGACAGCGGCGTCTCGCGAGGCACGACGACGAGCTTCCGCCGTTCCTTGAGGTGGACCTCCGCGGCGCGGTGGACGAGGTTCGTCCCCAGCGAGTGGGCCACCGCCGCGAGCGTCCCGCCGCTGCAGGGGCAGATCACCATTGCGGCCGTGCGGTGCGAACCGCTGGCGATCGGCGCCATCAGGTCGCGATGGTGCCAGACGCGGAGCCGCTCCAGGGCCCCGGGCCCGAGCGTCGCCCCGGCGAGCAAGGCCTCCGGCCGGATCGCGTCGGCATCGAGGGCGATGCCGGTCTCCTGGCGGATCACGGCGACGCCCGCAGGGCTCACGACCAGTTCCACGTCGCGGCCGTCGGCGAGGAGCGTCTCCAGGAGCCGGATCGCGTAGGGCGCGCCGGACGCGCCGGTGATCGCCATCACGATCGGCAGGGAAGGGGGGGGGCGGTTCGGGGAGTCGTTCACGGCCGCGGGTCCCCCGAGGCCGCCCCGCCGCGCGAGGCGAGGGTCAGCGTGGCGATGCCGAGGGTGAGGGGGAATTGCTCCACCTCTTCGAATCCGGCGTCGCGCACCAGCCGCACGAGGCGTTCACCGGAGGGGAAGTCCTCGACGCTCTGGTTGAGGTAGGTGTAGGCGTCGGAGGCGTTGCGGGCGACGGCGTTGCCCAGGCGCGGGAGGACGTTTCGGAAATACCACAGGTACCCGGCCCGCACGGGGGCGCTTGCGGGAATCGAGAACTCGAGGATCGCGAGCGTGCCGCCGGGCCGGCAGACGCGTGCCATCTCGGAGAGGCCGCGCCGCGTGTCGGCGATGTTCCGCAGGCCGAAGGCCACCGTCACCAGGTCGAAGCTCGCCGCGGGGAAGGGGAGGCCCATGGCGTCGGCCTCGACCCATTCGATCTCCGGATGCCGCGTCCGCGCTTTCTCCCGGCCGCGGTCGAGCATCGGCCGGCAGAAGTCGCTGGCCACGATCCGCGGCGGCGGCCCGGCCGACGGGGGAATCGACGCGGCCCGGTCGGCGTAGGCGATGGCGAGGTCCCCGGTGCCGGTACAGACGTCGAGCATCGCGCCCCCCGGGGGGGGCGGCGCGAGGCGCACCGTCACGTGCCGCCACCAGAGGTCGATCCCGCCGGAGAGGATCCGATTGACGAGGTCGTACCGCGGGGCGATCTCCGCGAACATCCCCCGCACCTTCTCGCCGCTCTTGTCGGTGGGGCTGGGGCCGGGGCGGCCAAGGGGGCCGCGGTCGGCCGGGGATTGGCCGGCCGGGCGTGGTGTCTCTATCGTGGCGTCGCGTTCCATTCGATCGTCATTCGTTCGCGGGATGGGTATCGATCGGCGGAGGGGCGCCCGACGAGGGAGAAAACCGATGCAACCGGTGCGCTGGCGTTGCCACGACTGCTTCCATGGTATGCAGCCGGCCGACACCGCGGGAGGTGTGGTGGTGGTGATCGACGTCCTCCGGGCCTCGACGACGATCGTGACGGCGCTGGC
>CAWUOA010000305.1:0-4407 GCA_963923225.1 uncultured Planctomycetaceae bacterium | reverse complement strand
ACCTCGAGGGGCAGATCGATCGAGACCCCGTCGAGCGCGATCGTCACCAGGCCCGCGCCGTCGGCCAGCGGCCGGAGGAGCGGACCGCCTCCGGGAAGCGTCTCCACCGCCGCGAGCCCCGGATCGGAGAGCGTCACGGCCACCCGGTCGGTGACGTCGGTGGTGACGCCGTCGGGGGACGTCGCCTGGACGACGAGGCGCTGCCGGTCGCGCGCCGAGTCGAGCCGCACCGTCGGCGGAAAGGCCTTCAAGACGACGTCGTCGGCCCGGGACGCCGTGCCGCAGGCGATCGCCACGAGGAGGGCGACGCGGAGGATCCCGGCGGGAACTGGGGAAGTCATCGGAGGGAACACCGGCTCGGGGGCGCGTCAGGGGGATCGGTCGGTGGCGGGGGACGGCTCGGCCTCGGCGGCCGGACTCGCCTGCCCTTCCACGGGGGCGGTCTGCTCGACCGAGGCGGCCGCCAACGCGGCCTCGGCCTCGCGGGCCGCGAGGGCCCTGGCCTGCTCGCGGAGTTGCTCGCGCCGCGACGAGGCGGACTGCGTCGCCGCGGCCCCCGACTCGTCGATGCGCAGCGGGGCGGCGGTCGAGGCGTGCGTCACGAGGCCCCCTTCCATCGGAACGGCGAGCCTGCAGAAGACGTTCGCGTGCCGGCCGAGCGGGGCGTCGGCGGCGACGCGGAGCGGAAAGACGATCTCGCCGGCGCTGGAGTCGAAGGCGATCTCGTCGGTGGTCACCCCGGCGGGCAGGCCCTGGAGGGTCGCCGTGGCGGTGCCCTGGAACGTGCCGGTCGTGGTCACCTTGCAGACCAGCGCCCCCTCTCCCCCGCGGAGGACGACCGCTTTCTGCGCGGCCACCTCGATCGCCGGCTCGGCCACGCGGAGCGTGAAGGGGCGGCTCGACACCGGCGGCATGCCGGCGCCGCGCCGCTCGCCGGCCGTGACGACCACGGTCCAGTCGCGTTTCGGGGCGTCGGCGGCCGCATTGACGGCGAAGCGGACCTCCTCCGCGCCGTCGGGAACGTCGACGTCGGTCCCGGCGCCGATCCCCGTCGGCTTGAAGGGGAACGCCAGGCGGAGCTTCTCCGGCGCTCCCTCGCCGCGCCGGATGCGGACGACCAGATCGAGCGAGCCCCGCGGCACGAGCGGCACCTTCGGCGGCTCGACCTCGATCGACACCGGCTGCGGGGCCACCACCGCCACCGGAATCCGGTCGCTCGAGCTCGTGCGGTAGACGGTCTGGTTGGGGAAGCCGAAGACGAGGCTCGTCACCTGGCGGATGCCGCCGAGCGCGGCGGCGTCGCCGTCGACCGGGAAGACGTCGGCGGCGATCATCGAGGTGCCGAGCGGCGCGTCGGCGGCGGCCTCGAAGACGATCACCTGACCGGGGGCCCCGGCCCGGCCGATGCCGGCGGTGGCCTGGACGCCGGGGGGGAGGTCGCGGACGACCGACCGGAAGTCGCCCGCCACGTCGCGCCGCGCGCCGTTGAACACCAAGGCGGTGCGGTTGCCGCGCGGCACCGCCGCCACGAGCCGCTCCTGCGAATTGTTGCGGCCGGGGGGGACCGAGAGCGTGACGCCCGGCCGTGCCTCCGCGACCTCGATCCACCAGATGAAGTCGTCGCCGCCGCGGCCGCGGTGGTCGGCGACGCGGAGCAGGAAGGCCCCCTCGTCGGGGACGGTCACGTCGAGCGCGGCGTCGGGGCCGTCGGAGTCGTCGTTCTGGGCGATGCGGTCGCGGCGCGGTCTGTCGCGGTGCGCCGAAAGGGTCACGTCCGCCGCGGACCCCAGCCGCCGTGCGAAGGCCCGCACGCTCCAGGCCGACCCCTTCGGGGCCTCGATCCGCAGCCAGTCGACGTCGCCCGGGGCGTCGAACCGGCCGGCGACCCCCACCGGCGCCGCGAAGCGCCCGGCCTTCTCCGGCGCGTCGTCCGGCTCGGCCTCGGTCGCCGTCGGCAGCGACGTGAGACGCAGCGGCACGCCGAAGGGGGATGTCTTGCCGTCGCGCGACGGCCGGACCTCGACGATCCCGTCGACGCCCCCCGACGCCGGCAGCGCCGGCGTCCCGGCGAAGGGACCGGCCGGATCGCCGAGCCACTGGACCTGAAGCGCCGCGCCGGGAGGGCCGGCCGGCGGCCAGGCGACGTGCGCCACCGGAAAACGCCCGACGTGGAGGAGGTAGACCGAGCCGTCGCTGCCGCCGTAGCTCGACTCGCGGACGCGGACGACGTGGTCGCCGTCGACGGCCGCCGTCCAGGCCACGAGCGGATCCTGCGCGAGGAGCGGATGGTCGTCGCCCGAGGCGACCAGCGCGCCGTCGGGGCCGAGGATCTCGACGGCGGGGTCGAAGAGCTCCTGGTCGAGCCGGATCCCGTCGACGACCGCCGCGATCCGCTCACCGGCACGGAGGGGCACGACGAAGCAGTCGACGTCCTCGGCGCGGACGGTGCCGGCGATCGTGGTCCCCTCCGGATCGATCCGCTGGGCGGCGGCGGGATCGTCGTCGGGCTCCTTCTCGGCGAGCGTGGGGAGCGTGCCGACCCGGAAGGTGCGCAGTTCCGAGAGCCCCTGCTGAGTGCGCACGCGGAGGCGGTGGCTTCCGGGGGGGCAGTCGGCGGGGATCCGCAGCCGGGCCTTCATCCGCGTGGCGTTGCCCGCTTGGATCGAGACGACCTCGATTCCGCCCCCTTCGAAGAACAGCTCCCCCGGATCGGCGAGCTCGCGGCCGGTGAGGCGGATCTCCACCTCCTCGCCGCGGCACCAGCCGGGGGGATCGATGGCGTCGATCTGGGGCGCGGCGGCGGCGGGTGGCACTGCCAGCAGGGCGACGAGCGTGCCGGCCATCGCTCGGTGGAGCGGCGCGGAGGCGGAGCGGACTGCGAACGGCGGCCTCATCGTGCGGGCCCCGGTCAGGCGAGGAGATCGTGGCGGACCTTGCCGCCGTCGACGATCTCGATGGGGCGGTTGCCGGGAGCCATCAGCTCCTTGTCGGCGACGATGCCGAGGCAGTGGTAGACGGTGGTGGCGAGATCCTCGACGGTGAGCGGCGCGTCCTGCGGCTCGGCGCCGATGGCGTCGGAGGAGCCGATGACCTGCCCGGCCCGGATGCCGCCGCCGGCGAGGACCACGCTGAAGACCTTCGGCCAGTGGTCGCGGCCGCCGTCGGCGTTGATCTTCGGCGTCCGGCCGAACTCGCTGGTCACCATCACGAGCGTCGAGTCGAGGAGCCCGCGCCGGGCGAGGTCGCCGATCAGGGCCGCGAAGGCCTGGTCGAAGGGGGGGAGCTGCGTGCCGATGCCGTCGCGGATGCGCCGGTGCATGTCCCAGGCGCCGTAGGAGAGCGTGACGAAGCGCGTGCCCGCCTCGACGAGCCGGCGTGCCAGGAGCATGCGCTGGCCGGCGGCGTTGCGTCCGTACTCGTCGCGGACCGCGTCGGGCTCGGCCTTGATGTCGAACGCGGCGCGGGCCGCCTCCGAGCTGACCAGCGCGTAGGCCCGGGCGTAGAAGGCATCCATCGCCGCCACACCGTCGGTCGCCTCGAGGGCCTCGAAGTGCCGGCCGACGGTGTCGCGGAGCCGCTGCCGGGTGGCGAAGCGGGCCGCGTCGACGCCGCCGGGAAGCGCCAGATCGCGGACGGTGAACTTGGCGTCGGCGGGATCGGAGCCGATGACGAACGGGCCGAAGGCGCTGCCCAGGTACCCGGCGCCGGCGTCGGGGGCGACGAGGTTCGGGATGCAGACGTACGGGGGGAGATCGCGGCGCGGTCCGAGCTCGTGGGAGACGACGCTCCCGAAGCTCGGGTAGGTGAGCGCGGGGCTCGGGCGGTAGCCGGTGAACATGTTGTGCGTGCCGCGCTCGTGCGCCGCCTCGCCGTGCGTCATCGAGCGGACGACGGTGAGCCGGTCGGCGATGGCCGCCGTCTTGACGAGCTTCTCGCTGAACTGCACGCCGGTCAGCGAGGTGCCGACGACGCCGAGATCGCCCCGGTACTCCGCGGGGGCCAGCGGCTTGGGGTCGAACGACTCCTGATGGGCCTGTCCGCCGGGGAGCCAGATCTGGATGACGTTCTTCGCCGTCCCCTCGAAATGGGTGAAGGCCTTGGCGTCGGCCCGGGCCTCGCGGCACCGGAAGAAGTCCCCGAGCGAGAGCCCGAGCAGGCCCAGGCTCCCCACCTGGAGCAGGTCGCGCCTCGCCACACCGCCGCACGTCTTGCCGGCCATGGATCGCGTCCCCCGAAAAGAGTCGCTCGCCCCGCCCCCCCTCACGCCTCACGCTCGGGAGGGAGACGCAACTTTACCACATCGTCAGGCGGGTCGGCGTGGCCGGAATCGGCGTCGGGAAGGGGAGGATCGGGCTCCGTGTCACCGTTCGGCGGCGGGGCCTTCTCCTTGATCCTCCGGTCGAGGAT
>CAWUOA010000304.1:0-4408 GCA_963923225.1 uncultured Planctomycetaceae bacterium | reverse complement strand
CCGCCCGGATCAACGGGCTGGGGCTGATGCTCGCCGACAAGAAGCCGGGCCCGTTCCGGATGGAAGTCGAATGGGTCAAGGTCCTCCGCGGCGGGGAGTGAGCCCGAGGGCGACCGACGGTGCCGAGGCCGGTGACACTTCCGGCTGATAGACTCCCCGCTTCACCGACGGCTCCCCTCGCGGCCGCCGGATTCACCGAGGAACGATTTTCCGATGTCGGGCCCCGATCAAAACCGCCGGCCGCTCCCGAGCGCGTGGCGCCGTCGATTCCGCCGCTGGCGGGAGGAGCGGTGGCGCAGGGCGACATGGTTCGCCAACCGCGTCGGCACTCGGCTCCGAGGGGAGTATTCCGCCGCCAGCATCGAGTTCAGGTGGCCCGCCACCCCCGACCGCGCCGACCTGATCAACGCCGTCGCGGCGATCGTCCAGGCGCGCTCCTACCTGGAGATCGGCTGCAACAACGATCGCTGCTTTTCGCGTGTCCGGGTCGAGACGAAAGTGGGCGTCGATCCCCGTCGGGGCGGCACCGTCAGAGCCACCAGTGACGAGTTCTTCGCCGGCAACCGGTCCTCATTCGACGTCGTCTTCGTGGACGGCCTGCACCGTTACGCACAGGTGGTCCGGGACGTCGAAAACGCCCTGAAGGTGCTCGAGCCGGGGGGCGTGATCCTGATTCACGACTGCCTTCCTCTGAATTGGGCCGCGCAGTACGTGAAGCCACTGCAACACGCCTGGAACGGTGACGTGTGGAAGGCGTTCGTCGAGATCAGAACCTGGCCGAACGTCGACGCCGCCACCTGCATGATCGATCAAGGAGTGGGGATCGTCGTGCCGCGGCCGAACGGCGATCGCCTCGAATTGTCGCCGCCGTCTTTCGAAGCCCTGCCCTACTCGCTCCTGGTCGACGACCATCGGCGGCTCCTCCGCGAGCTCGACTTCGAGGCGGCGAAGGCGTTCGTGCGGGAGGCCGGTGTTCCAACCAAGAGCGCCACGCCGATCTGAGAGCGCACCGATCCGGGAAGTCGGCGTGCTCGGCCCCAGCCTCAAGCGAGGCTCCGTCCGCGGTGGGCGTCGTCGCGGATCTTCCGCCACCAATGGCCGAGGCTCAAACGGCCGAGCACCTGCCGCCGCAGGGCGGGCTCCTCGTAGGAGGGGGCGAGCTCGTCGACCCAACGCTCCAGCTTGTCGGGACCGACGCTGGCCGGCGTCCAGTCATCGACCCAGGCCACCGGCAGGCCGGCGTACGCGGGGGCCATGGTGTTGCGTTCGATGATCGGGATCGACCCCGCGAGCAGCGCCACCCACGCCTTCGGCGCAGCGTCGAGCCCGCCACCGGTGACGCAGATCGTGAACGGATAGCGGGCCAGCGTCGCGGCGAACTCCCCGCAGGGGATCGACTCCTCGACGTCGACGAGGCCCCGCCAGTGCTCCCTGGCGATCGCCGTGACGGCACGGCGCTTCTCCCACTGCTCCCCCTCGCGGACGCGATGCGAGCAGATGGCCTTCAGCGGCCGCGACCGGAGCCGGATGGGAGCCTCGCGCCGGGGGACGAACATCGACGGGGCGCAGCCGTATCTCCCCGCCGTCCCACAGGGAATGGGGACCAGCCCCTCCCGCTCGGTGTCGACGTTGTCGGCGTACCACCGGACGAGCCGGGGGTCCCGCTGCAGGGCATCGAACCACACCTGGAACTCGGTGTTCTCGAAGCGGCCGTAGCGCTGGTCGGTCTGCCGCGGCACGGTGACGTCGTCCGAGCCGGTGACGAGCACGAACCGGGTGCCGGCGTCGATGCGAGGGAGGTATTCGGTGAAGAACGCCCGCAGCCAGGGGAAGCGTGACCTGACGAACACCGTCCGGGGCTGGCGGCGGAGGTTCCCGTGGAATCCGACGTCCGTGATACACCAATCACAGAGGTGGGCCAGGCAGGGGGAGCCGAGATCGTCGCGCAGCAATCGGGTGTTCATCAGCAGTCGGTCGAGGCCGACGCCGAGCCTCAGCCAGCGCCGCATCCGCGCCACGCGGCGATGGTCGAGCAGCGCCCGCCGGGCCTGCTCGTACGAGTAGGGCACGGCGTCGACGCCACGCTGCCCCGTCCGCTCGGTCGCGGCACGGGCCGAGGCCAGGCGTCGCTCGAGCCGCGTGTTCGTCTCGGCGAGCGTGCCCGCCTGCTCCGTCGCCACGCGGATCGCGGAGACGAGCGCCGCGAGTGGAAGCGGTGCGGCCGCCGGCGGCGCGGGCTCACCGGGATGAGCCGCCCGGCCGCCGATCGCCTCGCGAAACGCCTCCAGGCTTTCCCCGACCCGGCGGGGAAACACCTCGTCCTCCGAAAACTCGGCGTTCGGCCCGAGACGAATCGTCTCGCCCGGTGCGATCGAGTGGCGGTGCCAGAATCGCTCGAGGCCCCCAGCCGCCTCGACTCGGGCGAGCAGCTGGTTCTGCCAGCCGTGGAGGATGGGAAAGCCGTTTCTCGCCTTGTTCGCCCCGAGCGCCGCCTTGCGGCGGAGGCGGTCGAGGCTCGGATAGGTCAGATGCGCGCAGCGCAGCGTCTCCGGATCGACCTCCCGCTCCCGCACCGTCGTCGCGCACCGCATCACGTGCGCTCCGGCCGTCAGCCAGGTTCCCGGCCGCCGGCGGACCACCACCTTCGACAAGAAGGGGACGTCGAAGAGCGACGAGTCGCCCCGCTCGATCCGCTCCATGATCGGCTCGAGGGGGGGGATGGCCTGGTCGGGATTCCGCACCCGGTAGCGGAAGCGGAGCAACTCCTCGGGACGGGACGGATCGTGGTCCCGCGGAGCGACGTAATGGTCGAGACGATACCGCACCGCGTCGACGTCGTCGGCCATCGCCGCCAGGCAGCCGCGCAGCCCCCCCTGCGGCGCGAGGAGGAACTCGTCGGCATCGAACACGTAGACCCAGTCGCCGGGCATGTCTCGCGTGGCCTCGAGCGCCGCGAGGTTGAACGCCTCCTGGAAGAAGGCGTCCTCGTCGACGCGGAGGACCCGGAGCCTCGCCCCCCAGGCGCTTTCGAGCCGGCCGAGCCCCTCCGCGGTGCCGTCGGTGCTCGCGTGATCGACGACGCAGACGGCATCGACGTGATGGGTCAGTGCGTGGGCGATCGCCACCCCCACCAGCGGCCACTCGTTCCGCGTGACGACGATGCCGAGGACGGTGGGCACGTGTGCCGGCTTTCGCAGGAAGGGAACGGAGGCCGCCATCGATCCCCGGGAACCCGGGTCAGCCCGCAGGACCGGAGGAGGCGGCCGGCGCGCCGGGCACGCCCCCCGTGAACGTCCAGCCGAGGAAGACATCGGGCAAATGCGGGAGGTTCGGACGGTCGAGGTCGGTGGGGAACGACTCGTCCCGCGGCACCAGGCGGCCGGCGTAGTCTGCACGACGGGCGAACGTCACCTCGACCACGTCGGGAAGGACGAGGTCGCCGATCCACAGGGGAAGATGGGCGTTGTTGCCGTGGACGTGCAGCGGGGCGTGGGTGGCGAGGACCTTCCTCAGGCAGCGGGTGACCATCGAGTGCACCTCCGGTTGCGTGACCTTGCGCAACCGGTGGAACTCGATGACGATCTGGACGAACTGGCCGAGGGTCCCGCTCGAGACCTCGTCGAGCACGGCCCACTCCGCCCCCTCGACGTCCATCTTGAGTACGAGGTCGGTGCGGCCCCCGTACCCATCGGCAGCGATCGCCTCGGCGAGGGTCACACACCCCGGCACGGACTCGGCGCCGCGGATGCCCTGCTTGACGAACCGGCCCCCGGGCACCGGCCGTGGCGGACCCTCCACCGTGTGGTCGAGGAGGACCAGTTCGACCCCACGCTCCCCGACGGCGACGTCCCACGACACCTCGTCGCCGATTCCGAGCGAATAGCCGGCGTTCACGGACGGCGGACGGAGCGAATCGAGCATGACGTAGGCGCCGTCCGCATCACCGCCCAAGCGCACGAAATCGGTCCCTTCGACCCGGAAGGTCCGGAGCAGCGCGGCGACGTCGGCCACGCGACGGTATTCGGGCAGCCGTCTCACCGTCTCGGGGTCGAGCCGGTCGTAGGCCATCGCGTTGCCGAGGAGAAGGTTCTCCCTGATCAGCATGGAGGCGTAGGACCGCATGGGATCCGGCGCTCGTGGCGGCTGGGGGTCGGCGACGGCCACCGTCCTGCCCGCCACGCGATCGGTGAAAAGCCTGCGGATCGCGTCGAACACCATTGGAGCACGGTTATCCGGTCGGATTGCGGTCTGCGACTGCCGGTCCGTCGGTCGACGAGGGCCTGCTGGAGGTCCGCGGCGCCGCGGAACTGCCGCCGGCCGAGTTCTTCAGCCTACCATGGGCCCGGGGAGGAGGCCCGGCGACTGGTCGAAATGAACGGCGGGATTGGCGATGGCCATTCCCTCGGCG
>CAWUOA010000303.1:0-4425 GCA_963923225.1 uncultured Planctomycetaceae bacterium | reverse complement strand
GCGAAGTGATCCCCGCGGCGCCGGCTCCGTCGCGGGGCCGGACCCGCTCCCGACACACGAAGGCCCGGTCACGGCAGGCGCCGTGACCGGGCCTTGTCGTTTTCCGTGGGCGGAGGGGCGGGGCGGCGGTGGAGGTTCCCCGCTCCGGCTTGCCGGGAGCGATCGGTGTGGCATCCTTGCGATGCGGCGGAGGCCGCGGCCCGCGATCGGGCCCGCGGGCCGTGTTCGTTCCGAGGGATCCGTGTTGGCCGTCAGTCGACCGTCCCTCGAGGGGGCATCCGGGCTCGGGGAGGTTTTCGGGGAGATCGCCGACACATGACCGATCCGAACGACGTCGCCCTCCGGGTCCTGAGCGTCGTCATCCCCGCCCGCGACGAGGAGGGGAGCATCGCCTCCACGGTGCGCCATCTGAACGACGAATTGCGTCGCGAGGGGATCCCCCACGAGATCGTGGTGGTGGACGACGGCTCGAGCGACCGCACCGGAGCGATTCTCGCGGAGCTCGCCGGGGAGATCGCCGAGTTGCGTCCGGTGCGCAACGACGGGCCGCACGGCTTCGGAATGGCGATCCGCAAGGGGCTCTCGACGTTCGCCGGCGACGCGGTCGTGATCATGATGGCGGACGAGTCGGACGATTGCCGCGACGTGGTCCGCTACTGGCGGGAGCTGGAGGGGGGAGTCGACTGCGTCTTCGGCAGCCGCTTCATGCCCGGCGGGGGCGTGTTCGACTATCCGCGCGCCAAATACGTGCTCAACCGCCTCGCCAACGGCTTCATCCGGATCCTCTTCCGCCACGGCCTCGACGACACCACCAACGCCTTCAAGGCCTACCGCCGGACGGTGATCGAGGGATGCATGCCGATCCGCTCCCCCCACTTCAACATCACCGTGGAGCTGCCGCTCAAGGCCGTCGTGCGCGGCCATACCTGGACGGTGATCCCGATCACGTGGCGCAATCGGCGCAGCGGCGTCTCCAAGCTCAAGATCCGCGAGATGGGAAGCCTGTATCTGTCCACCGTGGCCTCGGTCTGGATGGAGAAGCCCGTGCGCCGCGGCGGCCGTCGCCGGAAGGCGTCGCGGTCCCCGGACCCCGCCATCCTGCCGTCACAGGAACGAGTGCGTCGTTGACTCCTTCGCACGATCCCGCCGGTCCCCCGAACGCGGCCCCCCCGGCGCGCCGCGGCCCGGCCGCCGTCCATCCCGGGGAGTGGGCGATGCTCCTCGCCGCGGCGGCCCTGCTCGTGGTGCGCTGCGTCCGGGAGTGCCGGTCGCGGCCGCTGTGGTGCGACGAGGCGTTGACGGCGTACGCGGTGGCCGATCCGTCCCTTGTCCACATGCTCGGCGGCCTCCGTGACGAGATCAACGCCTTCCCCCCGGCGAGCCTGGTACTCGGCTGGGGGTTCGCCCGTGTCCTGGGAGTGTCCGAGTTCGCCCTGCGGATCCCCTCGGTGCTCTTCGCGTGGATGGCGGTGGTGTTGCTGTGGATCTGCCTCCGCCGCTGGCTGAATCGCTGGGTCGCGGCGTGGTGTGCGGCGTGCCTGCCACTGGCCCACCCGATGTTCCTCTTCCAGGCGACCGAGGCTCGCTGTTACTCGCTCTATTTCGCCGCCGGTGTGGCCGCCGTGGCGCTCTTGTTGCGGTGCGGCGAGGGGGACCCGCGGCCGCCACGCGGCGCCGCGGGCGGGGGCTGGCCGGTCACGGTGGCCCACGCGATGCTCGTCGGCGTCCATTACATCGGCGGCCTGTTCAGCGCCCTGCTCGTGACGACGGCGCTGGTCGCCGGCTTCCCGGGTCGCGACGATCGGTACCGCCGCTACGCGCTGCACGGGGCCGCCGGTTGGCTGGCGGCCATCCCTGCGGTGCCGTTCTATCTCGCCCAGCGGAAGCTGGGGGGGGAGTTCAACTGGATACCCCGTCCCGGGATGGGGGTGCTGCATCGGGAATTGTCGTCGCCCGGCTCGGCGTACGCCCTGTTCCTGGCGGCGCTGTCGATCCTCGCCTTGGTGGTGCTGGCCGATCGCGGGCGCCGTGCGGCCGCCGGTGCCGGCGGCCCGGCGCCGGGGGTGATTCGTGCGCTCGTCCTCCTCCTGGTCGCGCAGACGCTGTTCATCGTGGCGCTGTGGGTCGAGTCGCGTCTGGCCCTGATCCTGTTCCTCGACCGCTACCTTTTCCCCCTCGCCGCCGCCTGGATGGTGGCGATCGCCTTCCTGGCCGATGCGATCGTGGGACGCCTGTGGGGCGCGGGCGATGGTGGCGCTCCGCTGGGCGGATGGTCCGTCGCCGGCCTGCGGGTCCGGGGGCGGGCCTTGGTCATCGGCGCCGCGGTCGTGCTGGCCTCCTACGCGGCGCTCATGGCGGTGACTCCGAGGGAGCCGGCGGAGCCCGCCGTCGAGGCGCTGCGTGCCATGCGCGACCGACCGGGGATCCCGGTGGTGTCGACGGGGCTGTTCTTCCACGTGGAGCTCGGCTGGTACGCCCGCGGGGAGCGGCGCGTCGTGCTCCTCGACGACGATCACTATCACGACAAGAAGATCGGCATCCCCATCTGCGCCGCGCTCCAGCGCCACTACCTCCCCGACTCGATGAAGAGCCTGCCTGAGTGCCTCGAGGAGTTCGACGCATTCCTTTTCTGCAATCCGTTCCCCCACCTCCGGGACGTCGAGGAATCCCTCGCCGCGTCGCCCGTATGGCGGGCGACCCCGCTCGGGGCGCACGTGACCCTCTGGGAACGCCACGGGGAGCGGGGCGGGGATCGACCCGGCGACTGATCGCCGGGAGGCTGCCGATTCCGCCCGGGCCGCTCAGCGGGGGCGGAGATGGCGGTCGAACCAATCCGCCATGGCGGTGGTGTCTTCCTCGGATCGCCAGAAGTCGCCCCAGCCGTGCCCCTTGCCGGGGCGGACGACGACCCGCACCGGGCCCCCGCCGGCCTCCGCCGCCCGGGCCGCGAACCGTTCGGCCTGCTCGAGCGGCACCACCTCGTCCTGGTCGCCGTGGATCACGAGCACCGGCGGGAGCCGGTCGTTGACGTGGGACATGGGGGAGAGGTCGCGCGCCAGTGCCGCGCGCCTGTCGGAGGGGAGGTCGCCGGCGCCGAAGGCGTGTTCGAGGGGGGCGAGCGCCCCGGCGCCGAGGCCGTCGATGCCGGGGCCGCCGTAGTTGGCGAAGTCGGTGGGGGGGAAGAAGCAGGCCACGGCCTGGACGGCCGCGCTCGCCCGCTCCACCGGGTCGGAGGCGTCGGGCGTGCCCGCGGCGGCGCGGGCGGCGACGGAGAGGGCGAGGTGGCCCCCGGAGCTCGCCCCCATGATCCCGAGCCTGTCGGGATCGACGCCGTACCGGGCGGCGTGGGTGCGGACCCAGCGCGTGGCGCGGAGGCAGTCGGCGATCTCGTCGGCGACCTTGTACCGCGGCTGGGAACTGGTCACCACCGCGAAGACGACGTAGCCGCGGGCGAGGAAGGGAGCGTAGTCGTCGGGGCGGATCGTCACCATCAGCGGTGTCGCCTTGCTCGACAGCCAGCCGCCATTGACGAGGAACAGGAGCCCCGCGCCGTTGGGCGCCGCCGGCTCGAAGACGTCGAGGGTGAGGGCGAGGCCGTCCTTCCGGCCGTAGACGAGGTCTTCCGTGCGGGTGACGTTCGGGGGAGGATCCGCGGCCGCGCGGCTCGGGGCTCCGGGAAGCCCCGCGGCGACGAGGAGCAGGCCGCCGAGGATCGGGGCGAGGAGCGCCGGGAGGGCGGGCCCACGCCGTGGTGTTCGGTGCGTCATGGGCGGACGATCAGCGGGGGGAGAATCGAGCGATGCCGCGGCGGCGCTTGCGGCGCCATCCGGCCAGGCCGGCGACGCCGGCGGCGCCCGCCGCCATGGCCCAGGTCGAAGGCTCCGGCGTCGCGTAGTAGACGACCTCGACCTTGTTTCCGCGTTCCTGAATGCCGAAGGAGGCGTCCGGGCGGATCGCGTTCAGCGACCGGTGGTTCGAGTCGTAGTACGCCTGGCCGGTCGACGCCTGCAGCCGATCGGCGCCGGTCGTCGTTCCCGCGACGTCGTACATGACGAAGGACCGGTCCTGGGACCAGTAGGAGTCGTTCCAGTCGACCGTGCTCCCCGGTCCGTCGAACTTCATGTTCACGTCAGTCTTCACGCCGAAGAAAAGGTTGTTTTGAACGACGATCTGGTCGAAGGACGTTCCGCCGGACGAGACGGCAGCGTTGGCCTCGAGACGCCAGTCCACCTTCGGCAGCGAGACGCCGGTCTGTTGGTAGAAGAGGTCGTGCGAGAAGGTCTGCGTGCCCGCCGCGGCGCCTCCCGGGGCATGGAGTCCACCGATCGTCGTATCCCCCTCGACGAGGCCGTCGCCGGTGAGGGTGCCGTCGATCGCGAGCGATCCGCCGAAGGTCTGCGCGAGCCCGGCGACCGAGAGCGTCGC
>CAWUOA010000302.1:0-4434 GCA_963923225.1 uncultured Planctomycetaceae bacterium | reverse complement strand
AGACAGGGGGCGGCGGGGGCGTCGGCCTTCACCGTCTCGGGAGACGTGGCCGCAGCCGGGGCCGCCGGCTCGTCGGCAGTGGCGGAACCAGCCGAGAAAAGCGTGGCGAGGGTCAACAGCGCCAGGGGACCGCTGACGAGATCGAACGGGCGACGGCCGGAGCGGGTGAGCATGCGTCGGGATCCCTGTGGACGGGAGCGGAGAGGGAATGGTTCGAGAGCCGGAGGCCCCCCCGAACTCATCTTGGCAGCGTAGCATCGTGCCTGCCGGCGGGCCAATTTCGGGCCCGGGATCGTCCGCCGGGGGCCTTTTCGTCGAGTCCCCTGCCCACAGTCGACTCAGCCCGGCGTCGGCCGCGCCCGACCGGGGCTCCGCGATCGAGGAAACGTCCCCTTGCCCCGCCCTTCTCCCTTCCCCGACCCCCTCGCCGAACTCTGTCGACGTTGGCTACCGGGGCGGCCGGTTCGCGGACGCTCGTTGGCCGGGGACGGCTTCAGCGGGAGCCAGGTGTGGCGCGTCGACGAACTCGACGGTGGAGGAGAGTCCGAGCGGTCGTTCGTCCTCAAGGCCTTCCCCGAGGGCTGGCCGAGATCTCGGGCCGAGTCGGTCCATCGTTACGCCAGGCTGCTGATCGAAGCGGGGATTCCTGAAATCCCCCGGCTGCTCCCCCTCGCCGCGCCGGCGATCGGCTCGATCGTCGAGGACGCCGCCGGAGGGCTGTGGGAGCTCGCCGAGTTTCGCTCGGGCCGGCCCGTGGCGATGCCGACACCCGAACAGGCCAGGGAGGCCCTCGTGGCCCTCGGGAGAATCCATCTGGCCGCAGCCGGCCCCGAGGCGGCCCCCCTCTTTCCCGCCCCGACACCCGCGGAACGTGGCCCGGGCGGCGTGCCGGCGTGGGAGCGGCGCAGGCAGCGGCTCCTGCGGGTGTCGGAGCATGGCTGGCGGCGGCCGCGGTGCCCCGCCGGCTCGCCCCTGCGAACGAGCATCGACGCGCGGCGTGCGGAGGCCGCGGCGACGCTCGAGCGGTTCGGTGGGCGGGCGACCCTCGCTCGCCTCGCCGCGCTCGCCGGTCCGATGCCGCGCCATGGCTCGGCGGTGCCGCTCCAGCCGGTGCTTCGTGACGTGTGGCAGTCGCACCTGCTTTTCGAGGGCTCGCGGGTCTCGGCGGTGATCGATCTGCACGCCGCGGGGATCGACTCCCCGGCGACCGATCTGGCCAGGCTCCTGGGGAGCTGGCGACCGGGGCCGGCACCGCTCGGCGACGCCTGCCCGACGGCCGGTGAGGGGGCGATCCGGTCCCCGCAGGCCGACGCTTGCGGACGCCTGTCCCTCGTCTGGAAGGAGGCCCTCGACGCGTACCGGAGCGTGCGCCCCCTCGCGGCTGCGGAGGTGTTCCTCATCGATCTGCTGCATGTCGGTGGCGTGATTGGCGGGCTCGATTCCTGGTTCCAGTGGGTCCTCGACGACGGAAAAGCTTTTGAATCCCCCCTTCAGGTGGAGGCGAGGGTCGATTTCCTCCTTGAAAATCTCGATTCCGTCCTGCGGCAGGCCGATTCTTTGCTGCAGAGGTCCGGTTGACCCCGCGAAATCGGCACGACTAGAATTTTCGGTTTTGAGCCTCGTTTCTCGTCCTCCCGACGACGTCACCCCCCAGGTCGATGCGCGATGCTGCCACTGCCAGGAAGGCATCTTGAACGGCACGGATCGGCCCGCGAGCGGATCGCCCCCGCCACCCGCTTTCCGGCGTCGCGGGCCCGGGCGCGCCGGCTGGACGTGCTCTGGGTGATCGTCGCCGTCGTCGCGTCGGGGTTCGCACCGGAAGCGGCCGTGGCCCAGCCTGGAGGCGCGTTCGACCCGCTCGCCGGGGTGAACGCCGCCCTCGGCAGCCCGATCCAGGTCGTCGCGGCCGTCGAGCCCGGCGAGGCGGGGGGACCCCCGACGCTCGTCGTGACCGCCCGTATCGAGGACGGCTGGCATCTGTATTCGATCGATCAGAAGCCGGGGGGCCCCCGGCCCACCCGGATCACGGTCGCCCCCGACTCTCCCTGGCTGCCGGCCGGCCCGTTCCGCCCCGACGAGGCTCCCCATGCCCGGACCGTGACCGACGTGCCCGGCTGGGTCGGGCTGACGGTCGAGGAGCACGCTGGCACCGTGGTGTGGCGGGCGCCGCTCCTGGCGAACCAGGGGGCTGGCGGTGGTGCGATCACGGGCACCGTGAACGTGCAACTCTGCCGCGACACCGCCTGCTCGCCGCCTGAGTCGATTCCCTTCAAGGCGGAGCTGAACGCCCTCCCGGTCCCGGCCGCTCCCGTCGACGCGGTCGCCGTCCCGGAGGGGGCTGAGGGGTTGCCGGGGGTGACGACCTCGGCGATCGCCACGCACGTTCCCCCCCGGGCCCATGTCGGTGTGGAAGCGGCGTTCGCCGCGGCCCGCCCCGCGGCCGACGGCACGCCCGAGAAGGTCTGGCCGCTCGTCGTCCGCCTGTCTCCCGACGAGGGATTCCATCTCTACGGCCCCGCGGCCACCGCCGACAGCGAAGTCGGGCAGGGCAAGCCGACGGTCGTCGCCGTGCCGGGCCGTGAGGCGGCGGTGACGGTGCTCCGCGCGGTGCCGTCGCATTCGGCGGAAATCGCCGCGGCGAAGGGGGTCGACGGGCCGGTGACGCTCGAGATCGCCCTGCCGGCCGGCGAGGGGCCCGACGACGGCACCGTGGAAGTGATCCTCGGTTTCCAGACCTGCACCGAGATCTCCTGCGATCCCCCTGCCGCCGTGCGGCTCAAGGCCACGCTTCCTCCGCCCGGAAGCGGTCCCGACGTCGGAGCGATCGAGTTTTCCCCGGCCAAGTACGCCGAAGCGGCGAAGAAGCCGCTCGCGCCGCTGGCCGCGGCCACGACGCAGGCCGCACCCCAGACGCAGGGCACGCCGACTCAGGGCCCGCCCGGGACACAGGCCCAGGCGGTGGTCGTTCCCACCGCGAAGCCGTCCCCGAGCCCCGTCCCGCAAGGCGCGACCGAGACGGCGATCGCCGCCGCGGCCCCCCTCTCCGTGGCGCCGGCGCAGACGCTCTCGCTGCCGGCCGCGCTCCTTTCCGGTCTCCTCGGCGGACTGATCCTCAATCTCATGCCGTGCGTCCTGCCGGTGCTGGGCCTCAAGCTCATGAGCTTCGCCCAGCAGTCGGGGAAGAAGCGGCAGGAGATCTTCCGCATGAACCTCTGGTACTGCGCCGGGGTGTACGCGGTGTTCTTCGCGCTGGCGACGGCGAGCGTCGCCGCCAATCTCGGCCTTGGGAATCGCAACCTCGCCTGGGGCGAGCAATTCACCTCGTCGAGCTTCAACATCACGATGGCGGCGATCGTGTTCGCCTTCGCGTTGTCGTTCCTCGGGGTGTGGGAGATCCCGATCCCCGGCTTCATCGGCGAGAAGGCGGGGCACGTTCACCGCCAGGAAGGCGCCGCCGGGGCGTTCCTGAAGGGCGTCCTCTCCACGGTCCTGGCCACCCCCTGCAGCGGTCCCTTCCTCGGACCGGTGTTCGGCTTCACCCTCTCCCAGCCGACCAGCGTCACCTACGCCGTCTTCGGGGCGATCGCCACCGGCATGGCCCTTCCCTACATCCTCGTCGGCCTCGTGCCGGGGCTGGCCCGCTTCCTCCCCAAGCCGGGGATGTGGATGGAGACGTTCAAGGAGATCCTCGGCTTCGTGATGCTGGGGACGGTGGTGTTCCTGTTCACGTTTCTGAAGCACGACTGGTTCGTCCCCACCTTCGCGCTGCTGGTGGGCGTTTGGGCCGCGTGCTGGTGGATCGGCAAGGCGCAGGAGAAGACCGGCGGCGCCGTCGGCTTCGGCCGCTGGGTGCAGGCGGCGGCCGTCGCCGCGACGATCGGATTCGCGGCCTTCACCTTCCTCGGCCCGGTCAAGTCGTTCATCGCCTGGGAGCCCTTCTCGCGGGCGCGCCTGGCGGAACTCCGCTCGAGCGGCGCGACGGTGCTCGTCGACTTCTCCGCCGACTGGTGCATGACCTGCAAGCTGAACCTGGCCACCGCGATCGAGACCGATCGGGTGCGGTCGGCGATCTCCGAGAACCGGATCGTGCCCCTCCTGGCCGACTGGACGGAGGAGTCGCCCGAGATCAAGTCGATGCTCGAGAGCCTGCAGAGCAAGAGCATCCCGGTGCTCGCCATCTTCCCGGCGGCACGGCCCGGCGGTGCGCCGCCCGAGCCGATCATCCTCCGCGACCTGATCACGGAGCGGCAGGTGCTCTCGGCCATCGAGCAGGCCGGGCCGTCGACGAGCGGCGCGGCGATTCCGCGGGCCGCCGCCACCGCGGTGCCGCACGGCCGCTGACGCGTCGGCTCACGCGCGGCCGGCGATCGGGGGGAATCCCGCCTCCACGCGTCCGTTGCTCAGCGGAGCACGACCCGGGCCTCGTCGGCCTTC